>NZ_JAHVCI010000076.1:0-14570 GCF_019265565.1 Cellulomonas sp. PS-H5 | reverse complement strand
GGGCGCCGGCTCCATGGCGGCCGGGACCGCCTCGGCCGGCGCGGCGGGCGACGCGGCCTGCTCCGCCGGCGGCACCGCACCGCGGCTCCAGCCGTCCCGCAGCGGGTCCGTGGGGAGCGGCCCGCCGTACCAGTCCTCGATGAGCGCCCGGGCGATCGACGTCCCCGGGGGCAGCACGACCGACCCGGACTCCACCTCGGCGCGCAGCGTCTCCCGGTCGAACCAGCGCGCGGCGCGCAGCTCGTCGCCGTCCACGGTGATCTCGGTGGACAGCGCCCGGGCGCGGAAGCCCAGCATCAGCGACGCGGGGAACGGCCACGGCTGGCTGCCCCGGTACTCGACCTCGCCGACGACGACGGCGGTCTCCTCGCGCGCCTCCCGGCGGATCGCGTGCTCGACCGACTCCCCCGGCTCGACGAAGCCCGCGAGCGTCGAGAACCGGTGCGTCGGCCACGCAGCCGAGTTCGCGAGCAGCAGCCGGTCGTCCTCGTCGACGACCGCCATGATCACGGCGGGGTCCGTCCGCGGGTAGTGGTCCGACCCGTCGACCGGGCAGCGGCGCACCCAGCCGCTCGACACCGGCTGGGTCTCGGCACCGCACCGCGGGCAGCGCGGGTAGCGGACGTGCCACTCGTAGAGCGCGACCGCGGCCGTCGCGAGGCCGGCGTCCCGCGCCGACAGCTCGCCGCCGACCTCGCGCAGCGCGGTCCACTCGTCGCCCGCGGGCAGCGCGGCGGTCCCACCCTCGGGGACGTGGTGCGCCAGGTAGGCGGGGCCCTCGGGCCGGGCCTCGCCGGGCGCGACACCGGGCACCCGGTCCGCGTCGTCGTAGCCGAGGAACGCCCACCGCTCCGCCAACGACGAACTCGGCGCGCGCAGCGCGGCCTCCTGGGGCGTGTAGAGCGCGAGGGCCGGGCGTCGGCCGCGGCGGCGGGTCACGACCCGGCCGCCGGAGACCAGCAGCACGCGGGTGGAGGCGTCGTCGAGCAGCGCGGGCAGCAGGTCCTCGTCACCGCGGAGGTCCGCGGCCCGGTCCGTGACCGTCCGCGACAGAGGGAGGTCGGAGGCGAACACGTCGCCACCGTACGCGTCGCGCGCGCCGGTCGCAGTCGACGGCCGACCGCAGGCGGTGCGACCCGCGCCACGTCCGCCGGGCGACCGCGCGGTGACACGCCCGGCGCCGCGCGGACCGGCCCCGGGCGCGCCGGGGTCCTACCCTGGGACGGTGCGTTCTCCCCTTGCTCTCGCCGCTCTCGCGACCGTCGCCGTCCCGGGCTTCGACGCCCGCGAGGTGCGGGCCGCCGCGGCCGCGGGGGACGACGACGTCGCCCTGGTGACCGACGGGCAGCGCCGGCACTGGGTCGTCCGCGCGCCGCGGAACGCCGCCGCGGGAGCCGCGCTCGAGGCCGAGCTGGTGCTGCTCGGCGCGCTCGGGGACCACGTCGACGCCGGGAAGCTGCCGTTCGACGTGCCGCGGGTCGCGGGCGCCGCGCCGCTCGAGGAGGGTGGTCGCGTGGTCGTGCACCGCGAGCTGCCGGGCCGCCCGGTCGACCTGGAGCGCGTCGCGCCCGGCCCCGGCATCGCCGCGTCGCTCGGCCGCTCGATCGCGGCGCTGCACGAGCTGCCGGTGGCGCTCGTCGAGGACGCGGGGCTGCCGGTGTACGACGCGGCCGCGTACCGCGCGCGCCGGCTCGCGGAGGTCGACGAGGCCGCCCGCACCGGCCGGGTGCCCGCCACGCTGCTGCGGCGGTGGGAGGAGCGGCTCGAGGACGTCGCGGTGTGGAAGTTCGCGCCCGTCGTCGTGCACGGCGATCTCTCGGCCGACCACGTGCTCGTCGCGGACGGGGCGGTCACCGGGGTGACGTCCTGGGGCGAGGCCAAGGTCGCCGACCCCGCCGACGACCTCGCGTGGCTGCTCGTCGCCGCGCCGCAGGACTCGGTCGACTCGATCATGGAGGCGTACCAGCTGCGCCGCACCGAGCTCACCGACCCGCACCTCGCGGACCGCGCGCTGCTCGCGGGCGAGCTCGCGCTGGCGCGCTGGCTGCTCTACGGGGTGCGGTCCGGCGACGACGAGGTGGTCGCGGACGCGGTCCAGATGCTCGACGAGCTGGACGAGCAGACCCGCGACGTCGCGGAGCCGGGCGCGGCCCCGCTCTGACACGCGCGGCCCCCCCCCCCCCGGGTCCGCGACCTCCGCCGGGCTCGCGCGCGTCAGGTCCGCGGGCCGTCCGTGGCAGCGAGGAGCAGGCGCTCGATCTCGTCCGCGCCCAGCAGCCGCGCCGGGCGCACCGTGCGGCCCGCGCCGACGTAGCAGAAGGCCGCGCTCACCCGGTCGAGCGGGGTGCCCGTCCACCGGGACCACGCGAGCCGGTAGACCGCGAGCTGCAGCTCGCGCACCGCGGTGGCGTCCGGGTCGGTGGGCGGGGCGCCGGTCTTCCAGTCGACGACGACCACCGCGTCCCGGTCGCCCGGGCGGTCGGGGTCGCGGAACACCGCGTCGATCCGCGAGCGCAGCACGTAGCCGGCAACGGTCGTCTCGACGTCGACCTCGACCGCGACCGGCTCCAGCGCGGCCCACGGGGTCGCGAGGAACGCGGCGCGCAGCGCGGCCTCGTCGGCGTCGACCGGGACCGAGTCGTCGTCTGCGCCGGGCAGGTCGTCGAGGTCGACCAGCGCCGGCGACCCGAAGAATCCCTCGACCCACGCGTGGAACTGGGTGCCGCGCCGGGCCTGCGGCGACGGGCGGTTGGGCACCGGCCGGCGCAGCGCCCGGGCGAACTCGCCGCTGTCGGCGGCCAGCCGGACCACGGCGGACGCGGACAGGTGCGCGGGCAGCTCGACCTCCGGTCGCGGCCGGGACTCCAGCGCGCGCTCGGCGAGCAGCAGGTCGACCGTGCGGTCCCAGGCCGTCCGGCGCGCCGCGCCGTCGCCGCCCGCCGCCCGCTCGTCCCGGGCCGCGCGCACCGCCGCCGCGGCCGCCTCGACCGCGGCTCGCCGCACCGGTCCGCCCTCGGCGTCGCCGCCGAACGGGTCCGCGGGCCACACCGCGCCCGCCGCCTCCTGCGTCCGCGGGTTCTCCGTGCCCTCGTCGGGCAGGTCGGCCCAGCCGGCGACCCGCGCCAGCCCGGCGTCGACCACCTCGGTGAGGAACAGCGACGGCGGCCGCACCCGCGACCCGTCGCCCCACCACGCGCCGGTCAGCAGCAGCGCGGCCCGCGCCCGGGTGAACGCCACGTAGGCGAGCCGGCGCTCCTCGGCGACCTGGTGGTCGCCCGCGTCCAGCAGGAACTGCTTGCGCCGCTCCTCCAGGTCCTTCGGGTCTGCGGCGCCGGCGTAGGCGAGGTCGGGCAGGTCGTGCCGGTCGCCGCGCAGCGGGTACGGCAGCTCGCCCAGGCCGGTGAGCCAGGCGGAGTCGGTCGGGCCGTTCGGTCCCTGGGTGCGGGTGGCGGGCAGCCCGCCGTCGACCAGGCCGGCCACGGCGACCGCGTCCCACTCCAGCCCCTTGGCCGCGTGCACCGTGATGAGCTGGACGGCGTCGGGGTCCGGCTCGGCGACCGGCATGTCGAGGCCGTGCTCGTGCGCGTCGGCCGACTCCAGCCAGGCGAGGAAACCGCCGAGGGTCGGGTCGTCGGTGGCGTCGGCGTACCGCACCGCGACCTCGCGGAACGCGTCGAGGTGCGCGCGCGCCCGGCCCGGGGCGACGCCCGCGCGGGACGCGACCTCGATGTCGAGGCCCCACAGCCGCTCGGCGTGCGCGACCAGCTCCGGGAGCGACAGGTAGGTGTGCTGCCGGACGGCGCGCAGCACCTCGCCGACGGCCGTGACGCGGGCCAGGCCCGTCGGGGTGAGGCCGCGGCCGGACGGGCTCCGCCAGCCGGGTGGGGGCGGGGAGTCGACCGCGTCGACGATGCTGCGCTCGTCGACGACGTCGGCCACGACCGGGGCGGGCTCGGCGGTGCCGTCGCCGGGGATCCCCGCCGACGGGGCACCGTCGATCGCGACGCCGTCGCCCGCGAGGGCACCGGGGCCGTCGTCCGCACGCCCGGCGTCCGTCGGGTCCGCCGCGCCGCTCCCGGCACCGCCCGCACGCCCGGCGCCCGCACCCGCGGCGTCAGCGCCCCCGGCGCCCGCATCCCCGGCGCTCGACGCCGCCCGGTCCCGCGCCACGGCCGCCGCCGCCCGCGCGTCGAGCCCCCGCGCCAGGTGCGCCGACCAGTCCGCGAGCGCGTGCAGGTCCGCCGCGCCGAGCATCGTCCGCGCCCCGGTGAGCAGCCGCATGAGCGCGTCCCCGCGCGACGGGTCGTGCGCCGCCTGCAGGAGCGCCACGACGTCGACCACCTCGGGCGTGTTGAGCAGCCCGCCGAGGCCGACGACCTCCACCGGCAGCCCCGCCGCCCGCAGCGCCCGGTGCAGCACCGGGAACTGCGCGCGCTTGCGGCACAGCACCGCCGCCGTGACGCGCGCGCCGCCGGGCGCGGGCACGCCGCCGTCGACGCCCGGGCCGCCCTCGGGCCGCCAGCGCGCGGCGACGAACTCGGCGACGGCCTGCGCCTCCTCCTCCAGCGTGGGCGCGAGGTGCGCGATCACCTCGCCGGCTCCCGCTCCGGGCCGGGCGCCGAGCGTCGGCAGGGCCACGCGGGCCTTCTCCGGGCGGCGCAGGGGCGCGGCGACGTGGTTGGCGGCGTCGAGCACCGCGACGTCGTTCCGCCAGGAGGTCGACAGCGCGTAGACCGCCGCCGGCCGCCGGTCGCCGTCGTCGGCCACGTCCGGGAAGTCGGTCGGGAACCGCTCGAGCCCTCCCGCGCTCGCGCCCCGCCAGCCGTAGATCGACTGGTGCGGGTCGCCGACCGCCGTGACCGGGTGCCCGCCGCCGAACAGCTCCGAGAGCAGGATCAGCTGCGCGTAGGAGGTGTCCTGGTACTCGTCGAGCAGCACGACCCGGAACCGGGCCCGCTCCCCCCCACCGACCTCGGGCACGTCGCGGGCCAGCCGGGCGGCGATCGCGACCTGGTCGCCGAAGTCGAGGGCGTCCGCCGCGCGCTTGCGCTCCCGGTACGCCGCGACGAGGTCGAGCATCCGCTGCCGCTCGCGCAGCGACGCGACGAGCTCGCGCACCTTGGCGTACGGCTGCCGCGGCGGCGTGCCGGGCGGGGTCGCCTCGATGTCGTCGACGATCCCCTCGATGCGGCGGCGCGCCTCGTCGGCGTCGATGAGGTGCTCGTCGAGCGCGCCGGACAGGGTCAGCACCGCCTCGACCACGGTCGACACGGCGGCGGACGAGTCGAGGTCGGCGGTCCACGACTCGACGACCTCGCTGGCCAGCTGCCACTGCGCGGCCTCGCCGAGCAGCCGCGCGGACGGCTCGACGCCGATCCGCAGGCCGTGGTCCCCGACCAGCGACGCCGCGTACGCGTTGTACGTGGAGATGGTCGGCCGGGCGACGGTGAGCAGCGCCGCCCCGCCGTCGGCCGCGTCCTCGGCGACGGACAGCCCGGGCAGGTGCACGCCCTCGACCGCAGCGGCGCGCGCGAGGTGCCGCAGCCGGCGGCGGACGCGCTCCGCGAGCTCGCCGGCGGCCTTGCGGGTGAACGTGAGGCCGAGGACCTCCTCGGGCGCGACCAGCCCGTTCGCGAGCAGCCAGACGACGCGCGCGGACATGGTCTCGGTCTTGCCCGATCCCGCGCCCGCCACGACGAGCGCGGGACTCAGGGGCGACTCGATGACCGCGACCTGCTCGTCGGTCGGCGGGTCGCGCCGCAGCAGCCGCGCGATGTCCAGGGCCGAGAGCGTCGCGGCGAGGGCCGGCGCGGTCACGCGACCACCTGCCCGCCCTCGTCGCGCAGCGGGCAGGACCGGCGCACGGGGCAGCGGTCGCACAGGGTGTTCGCGGTCGCGGCGAACGACGAGGCGGCCATCCGCTCCGCCACCTCCTCGATGTGGGTCCGGGCCCAGGACGGGTCGTCGGGGGCGTCCGGGCCGAGTGCGGGCTGCTCGCGCAGCGCGGCCTTGTTCTTGTTGACGTCCGACACGAAGACCAGCTGCGCCCCCGCGCTGACCGCCCCCGGGGTCAGGCCCTCGACCGCGCCGGCGTCCACGGCGAGCTGGTACGCGCCGAGCTGCGGGTTGGTCGTGGCCTCCTGCGCCGACGGCGCCGTCCGGCCGGTCTTCAGGTCGACGACCCGGACCGGCACCGCCGCGCCGCCGTCGGCCTCGCCGTCGGGGTCCACGGCCGGACCCGGCTCGGCCCGCTCCACCCGGTCCAGCGTCCCGCGCACCACCGCCCGGTCGAGCTCGAGCTCGAACCGCGCCTCGATCGCGAGCGGCTCGCCCGCCTTCTCCAGGTAGTCCGCGAGCCGCCCGACCATCGCCTCCGCGCGCCGCCGCTCCAGCGTCGCGGGCCAGCCGTGCCCGAGCCCGAGCTCCGGCCACCGCCGGTCGAGCTCCGCCATCAGCGCCTCCCGGCCGCCTCGCGGGTGGGTCTGCGCGAGGGCGTGCACGAGCGTGCCGAGCGACTGCCGCGCGCTGCTCGGCGCCGTGCCTCCCGCGGCCTCCAGCGCCCAGCGCAGCGTGCAGGTGCCGGCGGTCTCGATCCGCGACGGCGACACCGGCACCCGCTGGCCCTCGGCCCACAGCGGCGCGTCGCTCGACGGGTCGGCGAGACCGTGCCACTCCGCGGGGTCGGCGCCCGGGACGCCCTCGTCGGCGAGGCGCGCGAGCACGGCGGCGGCGTCCGCGTCGGGGGCGCCCGCGCGGGCGGACTGCTCCAGCCGGCCGCGCAGCTGCGCCACCAGGCCGCGCAGGTCGAGCGGCGCGGGCGCAGCGGTCCGTCGGGGGTCGTCGTCCTCGTCGTTCGGCTCGACGAGGTCGAGGAACGGCGACGGCTGGTCGTCCTCGTCGGACACCGCGGTCACGAGCAGCACCCGCCGGGCGCGCGACACGGCGACGTGGAAGGAGCGCAGCTCGTCGGCGAGCACCGCGGCCCGGGCGGCGGCGCCGGCCTCGGCCGCGGCGTGCGCGTCCGCAGGGGCGGCGTCCGCGCCAGCCGCCCGGCCCGCGCCGCGCCCCGCCAGCACGTCGACCAGCGCCTGCGACCCGAGCAGCGAGTCGCGAAGCCGCAGGTCGGGCCACACGCCCTCCTGCACGCCCGCGACCGCGACGACGTCCCACTCCCGCCCCGCGGCGCCGGCGGGCGTCAGCACGGACACGGCGTCCCGGCGGGCGCGCGCGGCGATCGTGTCGGACGGCAGCTCCTGGGCCTCGACCCACTCGAGGAACGCGGCCGCGCGGGCCTGCGGCATCCGGTCGACGAAGGTCTCGGCGGCGCGGAACAGGGCCAGCACGGCGTCGAGGTCCCGGTCCGCGCGCGCCCCGCCCGGGCCGCCCGCGAGCGCCGACCGCCGCCACGGCTCGGCCAGGCCCGACGCGTCCCAGATCGCCCACAGCACGGCCTGCGCGTCCGCGCCCGGCGCCGCGGCCGCCTCCCGGCCCGCCGCGAGGACGGTGGCGATCCGGGCGACGGGCCGGCGCACCACCGGCTGCAGCGCGGCCGCGGCCGCCGGGCTCAGCAGCACCTCGACCAGCAGCTCGTCGCTCGCGCGCCCGCCGCCGAGCGCCACCTCCTCCGCCCGCAGGCTGCGGCGCAGCCGGCGCAGGCCCACCGCGTCCATCCCGCCCAGCGGCGAGCAGCACAGCCGCGCGGCGAGCTCGGCGTCCAGGGCGGAGCCGCCGGCGTCCGGGCCCAGCGCGACGCGCAGGGCGTCGAGCAGCGGGCGCACCGCGGGCTCGTCGCGGAGCGGCACGTCGCTGCCCACCACGGCGACCGGCACCTGCGCGGAGCCGAGCGCGCGGCGCAGCGCGGTGACCTGGCCGCCGGACCGGGCGATCACGGCCATCTCGGCCCAGGGGGTGCCGTCCTCCAGGTGCGCGCGGCGCAGGGCGTGGGCGACCCAGGCGGCCTCCTGCGCGGGGCTGGGCAGCACCGCGGCCCGGAGCACGTCGCGCGGGACGGCGGCGGGGCCGCCGGGCAGCGGCGTGCTTCCCGCCCCACCGTCCAGGGCCGCCGCGCGTCCCGGCTCGCCGGCCGGCGTCGGCACGCCCCCGACCTCGCCGCCCTGCGTCGGCACCCCGCCGGCCGCGGGCGCCCCGGTCCCCGGCACCGGCAGCGCCCGCCGGTGCGCCGCGCCGCCGACCACCGCGATCCGCTCGGCCACCCGGGCCGCCACGCCGCGCAGCACCGGCCCGTGCCGCCGCACGCCGTCGAGCACCAGCCGCGCGGCTCCGAGCTCGCCCGGCCCCGTCCCGGCCACGTCCGCCCGCCCGACCAGTGCCGGCGTCGCCCCGCGGAACGTCTGCACGGCGGCGTCGGGGTCGGCGAGCAGCAGCAGCCGCGCACCGTCGTCCTGCAGCACGCGCAGCAGCCGCGCCGTCGCCTCGGTCGCCTCCTGGTAGTCGTCGACCACCACCAGCCGCCACCGCGGGCGGGGCCCGGGCAGCTCGTCCTCCCAGGTGCGCAGCACCTCGGCCGCCTCCTCGACGACGACCGCCGGGTCGTAGCGCGCGCCGGCGTCGGGCGTGCCCGCCCGCAGCGTGGTCACGTCCACGTACTCCTGGTACAGGCCCGCGGCCGCCACCCACTCGGGCCGGCCGTGCCGCTCGCCGAGCAGCGCCAGGTCCTCCGGCTCGACGCCGCGCTCGGCCGCGCGCATGACGAGGTCGCGCAGCTCGCCGCGGAACGCGCGCAGCGTGAGCGCCTCCTCCGGCACGCCGGCGGGCCAGGCCAGCGGCACGCCCTCCCCCGCCGCGTGGCCGGCGAGCAGCTCGGCGAGCGCGAGGTCCTGCTCGGGCCCGGAGATGAGGGTCGGCGCCGGGTCCCCGAGGAGCGCCGCGCGCGCCCGCAGCACCGCGAACGCCGCCGCGGCCGGGGTGCGCACCATCGCCTGGCCCGTCGTGCGCCGGACCCGCGCGCCGATCCGGTCGCGCAGCTCGGCGGCCGCGCGGCGCCCGGACGCGAGCACCAGCACCTCGTCCGGCGACGGCAGGTCCGGCGAGGGGAACAGCCCGTCGTCGTCCGCCCCCAGCGCCGCCGCCACCGCCTCGACGGCGAGCAGGGTCTTGCCCGTGCCCGCCGCGCCGACGACCAGCAGCGCGGGGTCGGCGCCCGCCACCACCCGGTCGACCACGGCCCGCTGGTCCGCGCCGAGCCGGACCGGCGCCGGCACGTCCGCGAGCGCGGGCCGCACGAGGCGCAGCCCGGCCGCGGGGGGCGGGCCGGCGGGGGTCGGGGTCACGGCCCGATCCCATCACACGCCACCGACACCCGAGGCACCCCGACCGGGCGCGTCCCGAGCCCGTCGGCGGGGCCCTCGAAGGGCAGCCGGGCCGGTGCGTGCGTAGCTGCGGACGCCCCGCTGAGCGCCCGCCCGCCGTGGCTATCATCGCCCGATGGACCAGCCTCCCGCCGGCCGCGGACGCCCGGCGCGCATGCCCCGCGCGCTCCGCCGTGCGCAGGTCCTGGCGATCGCCCAGGAGCTGTTCACGTCCGAGGGCTTCCACCACGTGTCGATGGACGACATCGCCGACCGCGCCGAGGTGAGCAAGCCGGTGCTGTACCGGCACTTCCCGTCCAAGCTCGACCTCTACCTCACGGTCGTCGACGCCCGCGGGGACGAGCTGCTCTCCGCCGTCGACGCCGCCGTGGCCATGCACCCGCCGGGCGAGGTCCGGCCGCACGACGCCCGCGCGATCCTCACCGGCGTGGTGCGGGCGTACGTGGACTTCGTCGACGGCGCCGGGGAGTCGTCCGCCCTGCTGTTCGAGTCCGACGTCCGGCACGACCTGGAGGTGCGCGCGCGGGTCGAGCGGGCCACCGAGGCCGTCACCCGCCGGCTGCAGTCCGTCCTCGGCGAGGTCGCGGGCGTGCCGGCGGAGACCGCCGCCCTGCTCGCGCCGTCCGTCGCCGCGATGGCCCAGGCCGCCGCGACCCGCCGGCTCCGGTCGCCCGACGGCAGCACGGCTCGGGACACGGCCACGCTGGTCGCCCGGCTGGCGTGGGGCGGTGTCGCCGACTTCGTGCCCGGGGACGCCGGGGCCGCCGCGGACCCCGGCCCCGAGCCGGACGACGTGTCCACCCAGGGCGAACGCGGCCCGCTGGACGGCCCCGGGGACGTCCGCCCGGCCTAGGATGACCGGACAGCGACACGACGGACGAGGAGACGACGAAGCGTGGACATCACGATCGGTGTGCAGAACCTGCCCCGCGAGCTGGTGATCGAGTCGGACCAGACGGCCGACGAGGTCACCGCCGCCGTCACCGAGGCCCTGAACGGCAAGCCGGTGCTCGAGCTGACCGACAACCGGGGCCGGCGCGTCATCGTGCCGTCCGCCTCGATCGGGTACGTCGAGATCGGCACGGAGTCGAAGGGCCGCGTCGGCTTCGGCGCGATCTGAGCGGCACCCGCAGACGCAGCGACGCCCCGCACCGGTGATCCGGTGCGGGGCGCCGTCGTCTCCGGGGCTGCCGCCGTCAGGCCGTCAGGCCCAGGCGCGACATGCGGCGGGTGTGCTCCGCGGTGAGCTCGCCGAACAGCTTCGCTGGGGCCGCACCGTCGGCCGCGGCGGCCGGCGCCTCCGCGGCGGGCGCGGCGGGCGGCTCCTCGGCCGCGGCCCGGGCCTCCGCCTCGCGGCGGGTCACCAGCCGGCCCAGGGCGGGGTGCGCGGACATCGCCTGCTGGACGACGCCGAGCGCCTCGCCGACCAGCCGGCGGCCCCACAGCGCGAGCCGGGACACCAGCACCTCGTCCTGCGCCCCGGCGGCCTCGAGCTCGCCGACGGCGAGGTTCGCGTGCGCCGCGTCGTCCAGCACCTCGAGCAGGAGCGCGCGCGACCGGTCGTCGACGGCGGACGCCGCGATCCGGCAGAAGTCGTCGGACACGCCGTCGGCCACGTAGGACCGGAGCAGCCGCTCCCACCAGGTGCTGGGCTGCGTGCGCGAGTCGAAGTCCTCGAGCAGCCGCGCGTAAGCGCCGAGGCACCGCTCGGGCTCCCCGCCCAGCTCGACGACGCGGGCGAGCACCCGGTCCCGGCGGTCGACCGCGGCGGCGGCCAGCCGGCTGAGCTCGAGCTGCTGGGCGGTGGTGGGGGCGACGCGGGCGTCCTCGGCGAGCCGGTTGAACGCGACGTGCTGCAGGTGGGCGACCAGCCCGAGCAGCTCGACGGTGTCGGCGGCCTCGGGGGCGTGCTGCGCCGGCGGCTGGGCCTGCGGCTGGGCGTCGTGAGCGACCTCGGTCATCCGTCCAGCGTAGCGCCGTGCCCGCAGCGGGCCTCGCCCGGGCCGGGTGCACCCGGCTACGATGGGGCCAGCTGAGGGACACCGGACGCGACCTGGAGGCGGGGAGGCGCGTCGCCCGTCTCGTGCACCCGGAGGGTCCCTCGTGTCCGCCCTGAGCGCCTACGCGCGTCTGTTCCGCCTGGCCGGCCCGGCCTACGTCCTCGTCGCCTTCCTCGGCCGCCTGCCGATGGCGATGGCCCAGCTCGGCACCCTGCTGCTCGTCTCGACCGCCACCGGCACCTACGGGCTCGGCGGCCTCGCCGCGGGCGCGCTCGCCGTCGCGAACGCGGTCGGCGCGCCGGTCGCCGGCGGCCTCGCCGACCGGTACGGCCAGCGCCCGGTCGTCCTCGTGCAGTCGCTCGCGGGCGCGGCCTCGCTCGGCGCGCTGACCCTGCTCGCGCACCAGGGCGCGGGCGGTGCCGCGCTCGTCGCGGTCGCCGCCGTCACGGGGCTCGCCCTGCCGCAGGTCGGGCCGCTCGCCCGCGTCCGCTGGCGCCCGATCACCGCCGGCACCGGCCCCGAGCAGCGCCGCCTGGTCGACGCCGCGTTCTCCTACGAGGGCGCGGTCGACGAGGCGTCGTTCGCCATCGGCCCGGCCCTGGTCGGCGTCGTCGCCGTGTGGCTGTCCCCCGCCGGCGCGCTCGTCACCGCCGCCGTCCTGCTGGCCGTGTTCGGCACCGCGTTCGCCCTGCACCCGACCGCCCGGCGCACCGCGACCGGCCCGCACGCCCGCCCCTCCGGCCGGCTGCTCACCCCGGCGTTCGCGGTGCTCGTCGTGGCGCAGGCGGCGGTCGGCGTGCTGTTCGGCGCCACCCAGACCGGCACCACCGTGCTCGCGACCCAGGCGGGCCAGCCCGGGCTCGCGGGCCTGATCCACGCCGTGCTCGGCGTCGGCAGCGCGGCCGCCGGCATCGGCACCGCGTTCATCCCGGCGCGGATCGGGCAGGAGCGCCGGGTGCTCGTCGCCGCGTGCGCGCTCGTCGCGCTGTCCTGGCCGCTGCTGCTGGTCGACTCCCTGCCCGCGCTGACCGCCGCCGTCGCGGTGCTCGGGTTCGCCGTCGCGCCGTACATGATCGGGGTGTTCTCGCTGGGCGAGAGGGTCGTCCCCGCCGGGCGCACCGGCGCCGCGATGACGGCCCTCGCCTCGGCGACCGGCGTCGGCTACGCGCTCGGGTCGAGCATCGCCGGGCGGCTCGCGGACGCGTCCGGGCACACCGCCGCGTTCGCGGTCACGGTGACGACGACCGTCGTGGCGCTGCTGGTCGCGGCGACGCAGCAGCGCCGGCTGCGGTCCGCCGTGCTGACGGCGGTGACCGCGCGCGAGGCGGACGGGGGCACCGCCGAGCTGCGATCCCCGGAGGGGGCCGTCGCGGGCTGACGACCGGCCGCGCGTCGGAGCGGACGGGGCGGCGCGGGGACCGTGTGCCGGTCCCGGCGCGGTTCGGGCGCTCTCCGCCAGGCCCCCGGCACGCCTGCCGCCCGCCGCCTCCCCGCGGTCCGGGCGCCCCTGCGCGTATCATCGGGCGTGTTCATCGGTTGCCCGGTCGTCCCGACCACGGTGCGCCGAGCGAACCGCGGCGCCCACGGCGCCCGGCCCGCTCTCGCTGACTTGCACGATCGGCTGCCGGACCACCTGTGGCGATGCCCGTCGCGGACCCCCTCGCGGGGCGCGACGCGCGGCACGCCACCTTCACGAGTGAAGAGCAGTCCGTGACCTCGACCGAACCCAGCACCACCGACGCCCTCGCGCCCGAGGACGTGGCGGTGGAGACCATCGACACCCCGACCGCCGCCTCCGTGCAGGCCGCCGACGTGACCTTCGCGGACTTCGACGTCCGCCCCGAGATCGTCCAGGCGCTCGCCGACGCCGGCATCAGCACCCCGTTCCCCATCCAGGCGATGACCCTGCCCGTGGCGCTGTCCGGCCACGACATCATCGGCCAGGCCAAGACCGGCACCGGCAAGACCCTCGGCTTCGGCGTCCCGCTGCTGCACCGCGTCGTCGCCCCCGGCGAGGAGGGCTTCGACACCCTGCCCGCGCCCGGCAAGCCGCAGGCGATCGTCATCGTCCCGACCCGCGAGCTCGCGGTGCAGGTCGCCGGCGACCTGGAAACGGCGTCCAAGCGGCGCTCCGTCCGCATCGCGCTGCTCTACGGCGGCCGCGCGTACGAGCCGCAGATCGAGATGCTGCAGCGCGGCGTCGAGGTCGTCGTCGGCACCCCGGGCCGCATGATCGACCTGATGAACCAGGGCCACCTGGACCTGTCGCGCATCAAGTGCGTCGTGCTGGACGAGGCCGACGAGATGCTGGACCTCGGCTTCCTGCCCGACGTCGAGAAGCTGCTGGCCCGCACCCCCGCCTCGCGACACACGATGCTGTTCTCGGCCACCATGCCGGGCGCCGTCGTCGCGATGGCCCGCCGCTACATGACCCAGCCGACGCACATCCGCGCCAGCGAGCCGGACGACGCCGGCCAGACGGTCAAGAACATCAAGCAGGTCGTCTACCGCGCGCACGCGCTCGACAAGGTCGAGGTGCTCGCCCGGATCCTGCAGTCCGAGGGCCGCGGCCTGACCATCGTGTTCGCCCGCACCAAGCGCACCGCCGCGAAGGTCGCCGACGAGCTCGTCGAGCGCGGGTTCGCCGCCGGCGCGCTGCACGGCGACCTCGGCCAGGGCGCCCGCGAGCAGGCGCTGCGCGCGTTCCGCAACGGCAAGGTCGACGTCCTCGTCGCGACCGACGTCGCCGCGCGCGGCATCGACGTCGACGACGTCACGCACGTCGTGAACTACCAGTGCCCCGAGGACGAGAAGACCTACCTGCACCGCACCGGCCGCACCGGCCGCGCGGGGCACAAGGGCACGGCCGTCACGTTCGTCGACTGGGACGACGTCCCGCGCTGGTCGCTGATCGACAAGGCGCTGGAGCTCGGCTTCCCGGAGCCGCAGGAGACGTACTCCTCCTCGCCGCACCTGTACACCGACCTCGGCATCCCCGAGGGCACCACCGGGCGCCTGCCGCGCTCGAAGCGGACCCGCGAGGGCCTGGACGCCGAGGTGCTCGAAGACCTGGGCGAGACCGGCAAGCGGCACTCGTCGGGCCGGGACTCCGGCTCGCGCGACGGCGGCCGCGGCGGCCGGGACTCCGGCGGGCGCGGCGGCTCCGGCTCCCGCGACGGCGGGCGCGGCGAGGGCCGCGGGCGGTCCGAGGGCGGCGCACGGTCCGAGGGCGGCGAGGGCG
>NZ_JAHVCI010000075.1:0-14703 GCF_019265565.1 Cellulomonas sp. PS-H5 | reverse complement strand
CGCCCCCGCCCCGGAGGCCACCCGCCCCCAGGAGCAGCCCGCGCCGCGGGACCCGGAGCCCGCCCCCACCACCTCCCCGGTGGCGACGGCGCAGCCCGCGACCGCCCCCTACGCCCCCGCGGCCAAGGCGGCCCGCGAGGCGGAGCAGGAGGTGCCCGAGGCCTCCGACGAGACCCAGCGCCTGCGCGGCCCGGCCGCCCGGGTGGTCACCAACATGGAGGCCAGCCTGGAGGTGCCGACCGCGACGTCGGTGCGCGCCATCCCGGCCAAGCTGCTGGTCGACAACCGGATCGTCATCAACAACCACCTCGCCCGCGGCCGTGGCGGCAAGATCTCGTTCACGCACCTCATCGGCTTCGCGCTGGTCGAGGCGGTCGGCGAGATGCCCGCGATGAACACCGCGTACACGCTGGTCGACGGCAAGCCCGGCTACGTCACGCCGGCGCACGTGAACCTGGGCCTCGCGATCGACCTGGCCAAGCCGGACGGCACCCGCCAGCTCCTCGTCCCGAGCATCAAGCAGGCCGAGACGCTCGACTTCGCGCAGTTCTGGAACGCGTACGAGGACGTCGTGCGGCGCGCCCGCGGCGGCAAGCTCGGCGTCGACGACTTCGCCGGCACCACGCTCTCCCTGACCAACCCCGGCACCATCGGCACGGTGCACTCCGTGCCGCGGCTGATGCAGGGCCAGGGCACGATCATCGGCGTCGGCGCGATGGACTACCCGGCCGAGTTCCAGGGGACCTCGGACGAGCAGCTCAACAAGATGGGCGTGTCGAAGGTGCTGACGGTGACGTCCACCTACGACCACCGCGTCATCCAGGGCGCCCAGTCGGGCGACTTCCTGCGCATCCTGCACCGCAAGCTGCTCGGCGAGGACGGCTTCTACGACCGGGTGTTCGCGTCGCTGCGCGTGCCCTACGAGCCGATCCGCTGGGTCAAGGAGGCCGCCGACCCGGACGCCGAGGCCATCAAGCCGGCCCGGATCGCCGAGCTCATCCACTCCTACCGGTCGCGCGGCCACCTGATGGCCGACACCGACCCGCTGGCCTACCGGCTGCGCAAGCACCCGGACCTGGACGTGCAGACGCACGGCCTGTCGCTGTGGGACCTGGACCGCACGTTCCCGACCGGCGGGTTCACCGGCCGGCCGCGGGCCACCCTGCGCCAGGTGCTCGGCCTGCTGCGCGACTCGTACTGCCGCACCACCGGGTTCGAGTACATGCACCTGCAGGACCCGCGGCAGCGCCGCTGGCTGCAGGAGCGGCTCGAGGCCGGCTACGCCCCCACGCCGCGCGAGGACCAGCTCCGCATCCTGCGCCGCCTCAACGCCGCCGAGGCGTTCGAGACCTTCCTGCAGACCAAGTACGTCGGGCAGAAGCGGTTCTCCCTGGAGGGCGGCGAGTCCGTCATCCCGCTGCTGGACGCGATCCTCTCCCGCGCGGCCGAGGGCGGCCTGGACGAGGTCGCCATCGGCATGGCGCACCGCGGGCGGCTCAACGTGCTCGCGAACATCGCGGGCAAGTCGTACGGCCAGATCTTCAGCGAGTTCGAGGGCAACCAGGACCCGAAGTCCGTGCAGGGCTCCGGCGACGTGAAGTACCACCTGGGCACCGAGGGCGTGTTCCACGCCGAGTCCGGGGCGTCGACCCGCGTCTACCTGGCCGCGAACCCGTCGCACCTCGAGGCGGTGGACCCGGTGCTCGAGGGCATCGTCCGCGCCAAGCAGGACCGGATCGACCTCGGCGGCGACGGGTTCTCCGTGCTGCCGATCCTCATCCACGGCGACGCGGCGTTCGCCGGGCAGGGCGTGGTCTTCGAGACCCTCAACCTGGCCCAGCTGCGCGGCTACCGCACCGGCGGCACCATCCACGTCGTCATCAACAACCAGGTCGGCTTCACCACCGGTCCGTCGTCCTCGCGCTCGTCGCAGTACGCCACCGACGTGGCCAAGGGCCTGCAGGTCCCGATCTTCCACGTCAACGGTGACGACCCCGAGGCGTGCGTGCGGGTCGCCGAGCTCGCGTTCGAGTACCGCGAGCAGTTCGACCGCGACGTCATCATCGACATGGTCTGCTACCGCCGCCGCGGCCACAACGAGGGCGACGACCCCTCGATGACCCAGCCGCTCATGTACAACCTCATCGAGGCCAAGCGGTCGGTCCGCAAGCTCTACACCGAGGCGCTGGTGTCCCGCGGGGACATCACGCTCGAGGAGGCCGAGCACGTGCTGCGCGACTACCAGGCGCAGCTCGAGCGGGTGTTCGCGGAGACCCGCGAGGAGGGCTGGACCCCGCCGTCGCCCGACGCCGAGCCGGTGGCCGGCCTGGAGCGCCCGGAGTCCCAGCGCGAGGACGCCGGCGTCATCATCGGCTGGCAGACCGCCGCGCCCGCCAAGGTGCTGGAGCGGATCGGCGCCGCCCACGTGCGGGCGCCGGAGGGCTTCACGATCCACCCGAAGCTCGCGCAGCTGCTCGCCAGGCGGGAGCAGATGTCCCGCGAGGGCGGCATCGACTGGGGCTTCGGCGAGATCCTCGCGTTCGGCTCGCTGCTGATCGAGGGCACGCCGGTGCGCCTCGCCGGGCAGGACTCCCGCCGCGGCACGTTCGTGCAGCGGCACGCGGTCCTGCACGACCGGGAGACCGGCGCCGAGTGGACCCCGCTGCTCTACCTGTCGGCGGACCAGGCGAAGTTCTGGGTCTACGACTCGTCGCTGTCGGAGTACGCGGCGCTCGGCTTCGAGTACGGCTACTCCGTCGAGCGCCCGGACGCCCTGGTGCTGTGGGAGGCGCAGTTCGGCGACTTCGTCAACGGCGCCCAGACCGTCATCGACGAGTTCATCTCCTCCGCCGAGCAGAAGTGGGGCCAGCACTCGTCCGTCGTGCTGCTGCTCCCCCACGGCTACGAGGGCCAGGGGCCGGACCACTCGTCGGCCCGCATCGAGCGGTTCCTGCAGATGTCGGCCGAGGGCAACATGACGGTCGCCCAGCCGACCACCCCGGCGTCGTACTTCCACCTGCTGCGTCGCCAGGCCTACGCCCGGCCGCGCCGCCCGCTCATCGTCTTCACCCCGAAGTCGATGCTGCGGCTCAAGGCGGGCGCGTCGCAGGTCGAGGACTTCACGTCCGGCACGTTCCGGCCGGTGATCGGCGACGAGCGCGCCGCCGCCTCGGCCGCCCGGGTCGACCGCGTGCTGCTCTGCTCCGGCAAGCTCTACTGGGACCTCGTGGCCCAGCGCGAGAAGGTGAACGACGAGCGGACCGCGATCGTCCGGTTCGAGCAGCTGTACCCGCTCGACCACGACGGCATCCGCGCCGCGCTCGCGCCGTTCGACGGGGCCGAGCTGGTGTGGGTCCAGGACGAGCCGCGGAACCAGGGCCCGTGGTCGTACGTGTCGCTCGCGCTACCGCCGGTCGTCGGCGCGCCGGTCCGGGCCGTGTCCCGCCCGGCGTCCGCCTCGACCGCGGCCGGCTCGGCGAAGGCGCACCAGGCCGAGCAGGCAGAGATCCTGCGGGCCGCGTTCGAGCGCTGACGCGCACCGCACGCACGGAGGCCGGCCGCCCCTCGGGGTGGCCGGCCTCCGGCGCGTCCGCCCCTCCCGCACCCTTCGCCCAGATAGGACCCGCCGACCGAGATAGGACCGTCCACGGCCCTATCTCGGCGCGACGGTCCTATCTCGGCAGCACGTCGGTTGCGGGAGGCCGCGGGGTCAGGCGACCACCGACATGCGGTCGGCCGCCGCCTCCGCCTCGTCGGTGCACGCGAACTGGCGGCGGTACGCCTGCGGGCTCGTGCCCAGCACCCGCGCGAAGTGGTGCCGCAGGATCGCCGCGCTGCCGAACCCGCTGGCGCGCGCGACCTCGTCCACCCCGGCGGAGGTCCGCTCGAGCATCTCCTGCGCCCGCACCAGGCGCTGCCGGGTCACCCAGGCGGCCGGCGTCGTGCCGGTCTCGGCGCGGAACCGGCGCGCGAACGTCCGCTCGGACATCAGGGCCCGGGCGGCGAGGTCCGGCACGGTCAGGTCGGCGTCCAGGTGCTCGGACATCCACGCGAGCAGCGGGGCGAGCGTGTCCGCGTCGCACGGCAGCGGGGTGTCCACGTACTGCGCCTGCCCGCCGTCCCGGTGCGGCGGCACGACCATCCGCCGCGCGACGAGCGCCGCCTGCTGCGCGCCGAGCTCGCGCCGGATGAGGTGCAGGCAGGCGTCGATGCCCGCGGCGGTCCCCGCGCTGCTGATGACGCGGCCGTCCTCGACGTAGAGCACCGCCGGGTCCACCTCGGCCGTGGGGTACCGGCGCTGCAGGTCGTCGGCGTACATCCAGTGCGTGGTGCACCGGCGCCCGTCGAGCAGCCCGGCCTCCCCCAGTGCGAACGTGCCCGAGCAGATGCTCATGACCCAGGCGCCGCGGTCGTGCGCCGCGCGGATCGCGTCGCGCGCGGCCGCGGGCAGCCCGTAGGGCGCCTTGTAGGGCAGCACGACGACGAGGTCGGCGTCCTCGGTGACCTCGAGCCCGGTCGGCACCTCGATCGCCAGCACCGGCTCCATCGGGACGCTCCCGGGCTCCGGCGTGCACAGTGTGAAGTCGAAGGTCGGGCCGCCGGTGTCGGACCGGTCGATGCCGAACACCTCGCAGACCAGCCCGAGCTCGAACGCGGACACCCCGGGGACCGCGATCGCGGCGACTCGCTGCAGCATGCCGCCGAGCCTGCCACGGAACTGGCGGGAAGTCGACGGGTGTCGGCAGTGCTGCCACTCGTGGCGGGATCGATGTGGCGGAAGGCTTTCTGCCATGACCGCACTGATCCTCACCCTGGCCCTCCTCACCCTGACCGCCTACCTCGGCGCCCAGCTGTACGACTGGCTGCGGACCGACGGCCTCGGCCGCCGCGAGCCCCCGCGCTCCCACCACGACTGGACCGACGACGCCGACCGCTACCTGCACTGAGCCCCTCGGTCCCGCGCCGCGCGTCGGCGGGCGCCCCCGGCGGTCCGGCTGCGAGACTGGCCACGCGCCCGCGACCGCGGGACGCGCACGGCGAGCGGGAGGACGGGACGTGGGCGAGCTGCCACTGCGCCTGGTGGTGATCGGGGACGAGCTGGCCGCGGGCGCCGGCGACCCGCGGGCGCTGGGCTGGGTCGGCCGCGTGGCCGCGCGCACGACGACCCCCGTGCCCCCGACCGTGCTGACCCTGGCCGTCCCCGGCGAGACCACGTCCGGCCTCTCCGCCCGGTGGGAGGAGGAGGTCGGCCGGCGCGCCTCGGCCGAGGCCGACACCCGGCTCGTCGTCTCCCTGGGCCGCGCCGACGCCCTCGCCGGGCTGTCGCTCGCGCGCAGCCGGCTCAACCTCGCGAACATCCTCGACGCGGCGGAGCAGCGCCGGATGCCGGCGTTCGTCGTCGGCCCGCCGCCCGGCGCGGGGGTCGACCCCACGACGCTCGCGGACCTGTCCGCCGCCTTCGCCGACGTGACCACCCGGCGCCGGGTGCCGTACGTCGACACGTGCACCCCGCTGGCCGGGCACGAGCAGTGGCTCGCCGACCTCGCCGCGGGCGACGGCTCGCTGCCCGGGCAGGCCGGCTACGGGCTGATGGCCTGGCTCGTGCTGCACTCGCACTGGAACGCCTGGCTCGGACTGCCGGAGGACGTGGTCTGACCGCCCCGGGGGCGGCGGCACCGCCCCAGGATCAGCGGGGCGGCAGCGTCGCGGCGATCGCCGAGCGGGCGCTCGCCAGCACCGTCCGCACGGTGTCGGCCGTGAGCGCGGTCGGACCCCCGGCCGCCTCCGCGCGGCGCACGGCGTCGCGCACGTCGGCCCGGAACGCCGCGAGGTCGGCCTCGATCTGCGCGCGCCGAGCCCGGGCAGCCCGGCGCTCCTCCGCCGCCGGGCCGCCCGGACGCGGCACCCCGGTCGCCGACGCCTCGACCCGCGGCTCCCGGGTGCGGAGCGCCGCCGCGCGCGCCTGCTGCGCCGCCGCCGCCATCTCCGCCCGCATCCCCGCCATGGAACCGGCGACCTCGGCCCGCACCTGGGCGGCGAGGTCGCGCACCACGTCGGCCAGCTCGTGCTCCAGCGCGGCCAGCTCCGCGCGGTGCGCCTCCACCTCCTGCCGGCCGCGGTCGGTCAGGGCGTACAGCGTCTTGCGCCCCGACTCGGTCCGCGCGACCAGCCCCTCCTCCTCGAGCCGCGCGAGCCGCGGGTACACCGTCCCGGCGCTCGGCCGGTAGGTGCCGCCGAACCGGTCCGACAGCGCGCGCATCAGCTCGTAGCCGTGCCGCGGCCCGGCCTCCAGCAGCGAGAGCAGGTACAGCCGGAGCTGCCCGTGCCCGAAGACGGCCATCAGGCGCCGCCGGCGTCCACCACCGGCTCGGCGAGCGGGGCGCCGTGCAGCACCGTGAGGTGGCCGGACACGGTCTGTGAGTAGACGTAGCAGGTGGCGCGGTCGTCGCGGAGGTCGACGGTCGTGCGCCCGGGGCGGCGGTCGCCGTGCTCGACGCCGTCGACGACGACCCGCCCGGACACGCTGCGCGCCTCGACCCCGACGCCGTGGCCCGCGGGCAGCCGCACGGCGACGTCGCCCGAGACCGTCCGGACGTGGCAGACCGAGGTGGGCGCCAGGCAGTCGAGCGTCACCTCGCCGGACACCGTCGTGACGGTGACCCGGTGCAGCGCGCCGGAGGCGGTCGCCGCGCCCGAGACGGTGCCGATCGACAGGTCCCCGAGGTGGTCGCGCACGACCACGTCGGACGACACGCTCTTGACCGACAGCGCGCCGCGGGTGCCGTCCACGACGACCCCGCCGCCCACGGTCGACACCGTGGCGTCCTGCTGGACGCCGGCGAGCAGCAGGTCCGCGTTCACCGAGGCCAGCGACGCGGCGACGGCGCGCGGCACGGCGAGGTGCATCTCCACGCGGTCGCGCTGGCCCGGTCCGCGGAGCCGCTCCAGGAAGCCGTCGATGCCGGTGACCGACCGGACGCCCGCCCACAGCGCCCCGTCGGCGTAGGTCACCTCGAGCGGCGAGCCATCGACCCGGTGCACCTCGAGGCGCGCCCCGGTCAGCGTCGGGTCCTCGTGGGCGACGACGTCGACCCGTCCCCCGCTGACCTGGACGCGCAGCGAGCGCACGTCCTCGACCTCGATGATCTGCGGGCCGATGACGACCCAGGACTCCGTGGCCATGGCGCTGCTCCTCCGCATCGAGATATATCGCGTTCGGACACGCTATATCGCGTCAGCGGGGCGGGCAAGAGTGTCGCGGTGCCTCGCGCCGGGTCGCGCGCCCCGGGCGCCGGCGCCCGGGGCGTCAGGCGATCAGGCCCACCGAGCGCAGCTCGACGGTCAGGTCCTGCGGGTTCGTGGCGACGCCCAGGGCCTCGTCGTAGGTCACCGTGCCGTCCGCGACCAGGCGCACCAGGTGCTGGTCGAACGTCTGCATCTTGTAGTAGTCGCCCTGCTTGATCAGGTCCAGCAGGGGCTCGCTGCTCGACGGGTCCACGATCGCCTCGGCCGTGCGACCGGTGTTCACCAGCACCTCGACCACCGCGGTCCGGCCCGCGCCGTCCGCCTTGCGCGCCAGCCGCTGCGACACGATGCCGCGCAGCGCCTGGGCCAGCGCGACGCGGATCTGCTGCTGCTCGTGCGGCGGGAAGAAGTCGACGATGCGGTTCACCGACTCGGCGGCGTCGATCGTGTGCAGCGTGGAGAGGACCAGGTGCCCGGTCTCGGCCGCGGACAGCGCCGCGCGGACGGTCTCCACGTCGCGCATCTCGCCGACGAAGATGACGTCCGGGTCCTGCCGCATGGCGGCCCGCAGCGCGACCGTGAAGTCGGCCGTGTCCTGCCGGATCTCGCGCTGGGAGACGATGCCGCGCTTGTCGGCGTGCAGGACCTCGATCGGGTCCTCGATCGTCACGATGTTGGCCTCGCGCACGGTGTTGATCAGGTCGATCATCGACGCCAGCGTGGTCGTCTTGCCCGACCCGGTGGGGCCGGTGACGAGCACCAGGCCGCGCGGCTCCAGGGCGAGCTCGCCCAGCACCTCCGGCAGGCCGAGCTCGGACAGCGACTGCGCGCCGGTCCCGACCAGGCGGAACACCAGGCCGTAGGTGCCCCGGGCCTGGTAGGCGTTGACGCGGAACCGGCCCACGCCCGACAGCGAGAAAGCGAAGTCCGCCTCGTGGGTGCGGACGAACGTCTCGGTCAGGTCGTCGGGCAGCACCTCCCCGAGCATGTGCTCGGTGTCCCGCGGCTTGAGCGCGGGGACCTGCAGCCGCCGGAGCCGGCCGTCGACGCGGACGCGCGGCTCGGAGCCGACCTTGACGTGCAGGTCGGAGCCGCCGGCCTGGGCCAGGGCGTGCAGGAGGGGGACGACGGACTGCGGCTGGTCGCTCACTCCCTGGTGATCGGCCGGTCACCCCCCGTCCTTGAACGGTCGGTGCGGACGAGCAGCGCGGATGTGGGACCATGGAGGGTCCCCGGGCGGCTGTACCGCCGTGCCGGTCAGTCTCACCAGGGAGAAGTTCCATGAGCAAGCGTGGCCGCAAGCGCCGTTCCCGCGCCGGGAACGGCGCCAACCACGGCAAGCGCCCCAACGCCTGAGCGTCGGGCGGCGCAGCCGCACCCAGCACGAGGGCCCGGTGCGACGCACCGGGCCCTTCGTCGTGCTCGGGGGCGACGGCCGACCCGCGGGCCGGCCGTCGCGCCGCTCAGAGCGTGCGCGAGACCCGCAGGGTCGTCAGCTGCGCGTGGATCTTCACCCGCAGGTCCGCCGGGGCCTTGTCCTGGCAGCACCGCTTGACGAGCTCCTTGAGCATCGTCTCGACGGCGATCTCGTCCAGGCAGGGCCGGCAGTCCTCGATGTGCTGCCGCACCTGGTCCGCGTCACCCGGCTCGAGCTCCCGGTCCACGTAGGCGAACAGCCGGCCCAGCGCCTGCTCGCACTCCGGGCCGCAGGACCCCTGGCCGTCTGCCGGCGTCGACGTCCCCGCGGCGTCCAAGCCCGTCATCGTGCCCTCCTCGACGATCCCGTGCCGTCCCCGCCCTCGGCGGTCGCGGACCCCCCTGCCGGCACCAGCCCCCGGTCGCGCGCGTAGTCGGCCAGCATGTCGCGCAGCTGGCCCCGCCCGCGGTGCAGCCGGGACATCACGGTCCCGATCGGGGTGCCCATGATCTCGGCGATCTCCTTGTAGGCGAACCCCTCGACGTCCGCCAGGTACACGGCGATCCGGAAGTCCTCCGGCAGCCGCGCGAGCGCGTCCTTCACGTCCGAGTCCGGCAGGTGGTCGAGCGCCTCGGCCTCGGCGGAGCGCAGCCCCGTCGACGAGTGCGACTCGGCGCGCGCGATCTGCCAGTCCTCGATCTCGTCCGCCTGGGACTGCTGCGGCTCGCGCTGCTTCTTGCGGTACGTGTTGATGAACGTGTTGGTGAGGATCCGGTACAGCCACGCCTTGAGGTTCGTGCCCGGCCGGTACTGGTGGAAGGCGGCGAACGCCTTCGCGAACGTCTCCTGGACCAGGTCCTCGGCGTCCGACGGGTTCCGGGTCATGCGCAGGGCGGCGCCGTACAGCTGGTCCAGGTAGACCAGCGCCTCGGCCTCGAACCGCTCGCTGCGCGCCGCGTCGTCCTCGGACTCGGGGGCGCGTGTGGTGTCCTCGCTCATCACCGCCGAGCCTAGTGCGCGCGGAGGCACCGGGCCGCCCGGGCGGGGCAGCACGGCGACGCCACCGGCGGAGGCGGCCGGCCGTTCGAGGGTGGTACAGCTCATGGACGGCACAACACGGGCGGCCGCCCCGGGCATTCCCGGGGGCGGCGGGCAGGTCGCGCCGCTAGGTTGGACGGCAGGCGTCCGTGCGTCGCGGACGGCCGGGAGGAGGACGTCATGCTGCTGCGCCGCATCGCCCGACCGCTGTTCGCGTCGTGGTTCCTGAGCGAGGGGGTCGACGCGCTGCGCCGGCCGGCCGCGCACGTCGCGGTCGCCCGGGGTGCGGTCGAGCGGCTCGACGCCGCCGTTCCGCGCGGCGCCCTCGGCGGCGCGCTCGACGCGTACCGGCACCCGTCGGACGCGCAGCTGACGACGGTCGTGCGGGTGCACGGCGGCGCGACCGCGCTGGCCGCCCTGCTGCTCGCCACCGGCCGCGCGCCGCGCGCCGCCGCCCTGGCGCTCGCCGCCCTCACGCTGCCGCTCGCCGCCGCCGACGCCCCGGCCTCCCGCAAGGAGCGCCGCACGCTGTCCGAGCAGGAGAAGAAGGACCGCAAGGCCCGGTTCCTGCGCGGCCTGTCGATGACCGGCGGCGCGCTCATCGCCGCCGCCGACACCGCGGGCCGGCCCTCGGTGCGCTGGCGCGTCGAGCACGCCCGGGCGACCCGGGCCGCGACCGCGAAGGCGGCGGCCGCGGCGGCGACGGCCTCGGCGGCGACGAAGGCCGCGTCGAAGAAGATCACGGACGCGGTGCACTGAGCCCCGTGCGCGACCCGCGCCGCCTCGCAGGGCGGACGCCCGGGCCGGGCGCCCGGCGCACCCCGATAGCCTGACGGCCATGAGCTCCGAGGTCCTCCCCGCCGCGCCCGACTGGCCCGCCCCCACGGCGACCGGCCCCCTGGACGCGACGGTCGAGGTCCCCGGCTCCAAGTCGCTGACCAACCGCTACCTGGTGCTCGCCGCGCTCGCCGACGGCCCCGGGCGGCTGCGCGGCGCGCTGCGGTCCCGGGACACGCTGCTCATGGCGCAGGCGCTGCGGGACCTCGGCACGACGATCGAGGACGACCCCGCCGCGCCCGGCGACTGGCTGGTCACGCCGGGGGCGTTCCGCGGGCCGCGGGCGGTCGACTGCGGTCTGGCCGGGACGGTCATGCGGTTCCTGCCCGCCGTGGCGGCGCTGGCGGACGGCGACGTGCGGTTCGACGGCGACGCGGGCGCCCGCGTCCGGCCGATGGGCCCCGTCCTCGCCGCGCTGCGCGCGCTGGGCGTCGGCGTCGCCGAGCACGGCGAGCCCGGCCACCTCCCGTTCACGATCACCGGCACCGGGTCCGTCGACGGCGGTGTCGTCGACGTCGACGCCTCGGGCTCCTCGCAGTTCGTCTCCGGCCTCCTCCTCACCGCACCGCGGTTCGAGCGCGGCCTCACCATCCGGCACACCGGCCCGACGCTGCCGAGCCTCCCCCACATCGAGATGACGGTCTCCGCCCTGCGCGCCGCCGGCGTCGTGGTCGACGACTCCGTGCCGACGGTGTGGCAGGTCGAGCCGGGACCGGTCGCCGCGCGCGACGTGCGCGTGGAGCCGGACCTGTCCAACGCGGCGCCGTTCCTGTGCGCGGCGCTGGTCGCGGGCGGAACCGTGCGCGTCCCGGGCTGGCCCGCCGCCACGACGCAGCCGGGCGGGCTGCTGCCCGGGATCCTCGAGCAGATGGGCGCGACGACCCGGCTCGACGGCGACGTGCTGGCGGTGACCGGCACCGGCGAGGTGCGCGGCGTCGACCTCGACCTGCACGCCGCCGGCGAGATCGCCCCGACGATCGCCGCGATCGCCGCGCTGGCCGGCTCCCCCACCCGGCTGCGGGGCATCGCCCACCTGCGCGGGCACGAGACCGACCGGCTCGCCGCTCTGTCCGCCGAGATCACCCGGCTCGGCGGGCAGGCGGAGCAGACCGCCGACGGCCTCGTCATCACCCCGCGGCCGCTGCACGCCGGGACGGTCCGGACCTACGCGGACCACCGGATGGCGACGTTCGGCGCGCTCCTGGGCCTGGCCGTGCCGGGGGTGCTGGTCGAGGACGTCGCGACCACCGCCAAGACCATCCCGGACTTCGTGGGGCTGTGGGACGGGATGCTGGCGTGACGGGGGGCTGCTGACCGTGGCGCGCCGCGCGCTCGACGAGTCGGACGTCCGGGTCCGGCCCAGCCGCCGGGGCACCCGCCCCCGCACCAAGACCCGCCCGGAGCACGCCGACGCCGACCGCGCGCTGGTCACCGGCGTCGACCGCGGGCGGTACACGGTCCTGGTCGACGCCGACGGCCCGGACGAGCGCGTCGCCGTCGCGATGAAGGCGCGCGAGCTCGGCCGCGAGCGGGTCGTGCCGGGCGACCGGGTCGACCTCGTGGGCGACACCTCCGGCGCCGAGGGCTCGCTCGCCCGGATCGTGCGGATCGTCGAGCGCAGCACCGTCCTGCGACGCACGGCCGACGACACCGACCCCGTCGAGCGGGTCATCGTCGCGAACGCCGACCAGCTCGTCGTCGTCACCGCTCTGGCCGACCCCGAGCCGCGGACCCGGATGATCGACCGGTGCGTGGTCGCCGCCTACGACGCCGGCATGGACGTGCTGCTCGCGCTCACCAAGGCCGACCTCGCCGACCCCGCCGCGCTGCGGGCGCTGTACGAGCCGATCGGCGTGCGCGTGGTCGTCAGCTCGCGCACCGACGAGGCCGCGATCGAGGGGCTGGACGAGGTCCGCGCGGCGCTCGCCGGGCGGATGTCGGTGCTGGTCGGGCACTCGGGCGTCGGGAAGTCGACGCTCGTCAACGCCCTGGTGCCGGACGCGCTGCGGGCCGTCGGCGTGGTGAACGACGTCACCGGCCGCGGGCGGCACACGTCCACGTCGGCCGTCGCGCTCCGCGTCCCCGGGGAGCCGGGCACCTGGGTCATCGACACGCCCGGCGTGCGGTCGTTCGGGCTGGCGCACGTCGACCCGGACCACCTCCTGGGCGCGTTCGCCGACCTGGCCGAGGTCGCCGAGGAGTGCCCGCGCGGCTGCACGCACGCCGCCGACGCGCCCGACTGCGCCCTGGACGAGTGGGTCGAGACCTCCGCGGACGAGTCGGCGCGCGAGGCGCGGACGGCCCGGGTGGACTCGTTCCGCCGGCTGCTGGTGAGCCGCTCGGGTGCGCCGGACGCGGGCTGACCGGGGCTGACACGGACGTCGGGGCCGCACGGCCCGGATAGGTTGGACCCATGACCCGGTACGACGACGACCTGCGCCTCGCCCACGTGATCGCCGACCAGGTGGACGCGCTCACCATGTCGCGGTTCAAGGCGCAGGACCTCCGGGTCGAGACCAAGCCCGACCTGACCCCCGTCTCCGACGCCGACCGGGCCGCCGAGGAGCTCATCCGCGCGCAGCTGTCCCGGGCCCGCCCGCGCGACGCCGTGCACGGCGAGGAGATGGCCGACACCGGCCACGGGCCGCGGCGCTGGGTCGTCGACCCGATCGACGGCACCAAGAACTTCGTCCGCGGCGTGCCGGTCTGGGCGACCCTGATCGCGCTGCTCGACGGCGACGAGGTCGTCGTCGGCCTGGTCAGCGCGCCCGCGCTCCACCGCCGGTGGTGGGCCGCCGTCGGCTCGGGCGCGTGGACCGGGCGGTCGCTCGCGTCGGCGACCCGGATGCAGGTGTCCGAGGTCGGGCGGCTGCAGGACGCGTCGCTGTCCTACTCGAGCCTGGGCGGCTGGGAGGAGCAGGGGCGGCTCGACCACTTCCTCGACCTGACGCGGAAGGTGTGGCGCACCCGGGCGTACGGCGACTTCTGGTCGTACGTGCTCGTGGCCGAGGGCGCCGTGGACGTCGCCGCCGAGCCCGAGCTCGCGCTGCACGACATGGCGGCCCTGGTGCCGATCGTCACGGAGGCCGGTGGGCGGTTCACGTCCGTGCAGGGCGTGGACGGGCCGTTCGGCGGCAGCGCGCTGGTGTCCAACGGCCGGCTGCACGGGGCGGCGCTGCAGGTGCTGGACCCGCTGATCGAGCACTGACCCGCGAGGCTCCGCCGGGGGCCGTCAGCGCGGGATGCGGGTCAGCTCGGTCGCGTCGTACCAGAGCAGGTCGCGCTCGGCGAGGGAGTCGAGCGCGGCGTCGTCGCCGTCCAGCGCGCGGGCGACCTCGTCCTTGGCGGCGGGCTCGTCGACGTGCGCGCACACCACCACGTCGAGCGTCGCGGGGGCGGTCAGCGTGACCAGGCTCGCCGCCTCGTCGTCCACGCCGTCGCCGTCCTCCGGCGCGCCGTCGCGCACGGCGTCGTCCGGCACCTCGACCGTGACGACGAGACGCAGGCCGGGTGCGTCCGGGCGGGACGCGAGCAGGACGAGCGCGTCGTCCGCGGCCATGAGCTGCGCCGCGAACTCGACGCCCTCCTCGTCCTCGTCGGGCAGCAGCGCGGTCAGCGCCGGCGTGACCGCGTGCGCGCGGCGCGGGGCCGCGAGCGGGGCGCGACCGCCCAGCAGGTCGTCGAGCTCGTCCAGGGTGGCAGGCAGGTAGAGACGCACGGGACCAGTGTGCCGCCCCGCGGCGATCGCGACGCACATCCCGGACGAACCCGGGCGAGTTCCGCGCGTCGTGCACCGACCCGCCGGTCCCTGTCCCCAGGTTCCGCAGGACTCCCTGGCGCGCGCCGGGCGTGGCGGGGTACATCTGTGCCGGGCGGCGGGGCCGACCGATTACGGAGGTAGCAGATGAGCAGGTACCGCACCGGCACGACCACGACGGGAGACCCGTGAGCACGGCGGTCGAGGTGCGCCTCGTCCCCGCTCCCCCGCCGCTCCCGCCCGCGCCGCCGGGGGCGGTCGAGCCGCGTCCTCCGGTGGTGCGGGGTGATGCCGCCGCGCCCGACGACGGGACGCGCCGGGCGGGCTCGGCGGGCTCGGCGGGCTCGGCGGGCTCGGCGGGCTCGGCGCGCCGGGCGGACCCGGCGGACCCGGGCCCAGCGGGCCGGTC
>NZ_JAHVCI010000074.1:0-14933 GCF_019265565.1 Cellulomonas sp. PS-H5 | reverse complement strand
TTCCCCGCGCGCGGCAGCGCCGGCCGCGCCGGCCGCACCCGCGCCCGCCCCGCCGCCCGGCCCCGCAGGACCGCCGGACCCGCTCACCGGCGCCGGCTCCGCGGCTCGAGCCCGAGGGCCGCCCACACGTCGGCGGCCGGCCCCCGCCAGCGCGGGATCGTCCACGCCACGGGGATCGTCGCCAGCGCGCGCGCCTTCTCCGCGGCGGGCACGTCCGAGGCGAGCACGCCCCGGGCGAGCTCGACGCTGACCTTCGTGTGCGGGAACGCGAACCGCACGGACGCGGACGGGGCGTGCCAGGCGACCTGCGCCTGCCCCTGCTGGGAGAACTGCTCGCTGTGCCGGCGCTGCAGGAACAGCTGCTCGGGCACCAGCTGGAACGGCCCCTGGCAGGCGAGCTCGGCCAGGATCACCAGGTCGTTCCCGACCGTCGGCCGGATGCCCCGGGTGCGGCGCAGCGCGTCGGTGCGGTGCAGGCCGTAGAACAGGTGCGCCGCCTGCGCCCGCAGGAAGTGGCCCATCCGCTCGTGCGGCGTCGGCTCGTCGCACGCGAGGTCGGCGTCGTTCAGGTCCTCGGTGACGATCCCGCCCGCGTCGATGATCTGCGTGCGCGGGTAGACCAGGACGGTCGCCGGGTCGGACTCGGCGAACACCTCCAGGCAGCGCCGGACGAACGCCGGGCGCCGGACGTCGTCGGCGGCGGCCCAGGTGAAGTACGGGGCGGTCGCCAGCGACAGCACGTGGTTGAAGTTGAACCGCCCGCCCCGGTTCTCGGGCAGCCGGACGTACCGGATGCGGTCGTCCTCGGCCGCCGCGGCGCGGCAGATCTCCTCGGTGGCGTCGGTCGAGGCGTTGTCCGAGATCACGATCTCGAGGTCGGCCTCGTCCTGCTCCCGCACCGAGTCGAGCGCGGCGGGCAGGTACTTCTCGCCGTTGTAGACGGGCATGCCCACGGTGGCCCTGGGGCTCATCGTCGTCGTCCCTCCTGGGAGCGGGTGGCGGTCGGGTCGGTCATGCGGCGGGTCCGTAGGCGGCGAGCCGCACCAGCGACACGGGCCAGGTCGGCTCGGGCTGCACGGGCTCCCACGCGGGCAGCAGCCCGCCGGACTGGCCGGAGTAGTTCACGTCGGGGACGGTGATCCCCCGGGTGGTGGTCGACGGCACCTGCACCCGGACCGCCGTGACGGTGCGGGGCTCGAAGGTCACCGACGTGGTGCGGGCCAGGAACAGCCCGTCCTGCCGGCCGACCTCCTGCCACGCGCCGTCCTCGTCCTGCACCTCGACGGTGTAGGCCCGGACCCCCGAGGTGCAGCACCGGATGCCGGCGCTCTCGACGACCACCCGGTCGACGGTGGCGGGCGCCACCAGGTCGACCTGCACCCACGGGCTGTCGTCCGGGCCGTCCTCGGTGCGGGTCCCGGCGCGCCACGGGTTCGCGCCCGCGCCGCCCTCGGCGACCAGGTCGGCGGGGTCGGTGCCGTCGGTGCTGGAGCTCGCCGTGACCGTGCCGCCGGACAGCAGGTCGGCGCCCGCGTCGGCGGCCGGGGCGACGGTGAGCGCGGCGTCCGCGGTGAGGAACACCGGCGACCCGGTGACCGGCAGGGGGGTCGGCTCGCCGGCGGCCAGGTCGACCGTCCGGGTGCCGCCGTACACGTCCGTCACGGTGACGGTGGTCGCGGCGTCCGCCGTCACCAGCGCGGTGGTCACCTCGTCCTGCGTCCAGACCGCGAGCAGCGGGTCGTCCCGGGTGGCCGCGGGGGCCGGGTTGCCCGCGGCCGAGGGCGCGCCGGTCGCCGGACCGAACGCCATGGCGTGCAGCGCCGGGTCGCCGGTGTCGAGCAGGTCGGGCGCGCCACGGCCGTCCAGGACCCCGGACACCGCGGCCATCGCCAGCGCGCCGGGCTTCACGAACGAGCCCAGCTGCACGAGCGACCAGGTGAAGCCGCCCTCGCCCCAGCCGCCCTCGCTGAAGAAGTACATCCACTCGTCCACGCCGAGCTCGCGCATCCACAGCAGGGAGCGGGCGACGTCGTAGGCCTGCGCCCAGTGGTTCGCCGGGCCGTCCGACCACCAGCCGGACTCGGTGTCCCAGACGGGGACGTCGGCGCCGCACGCCGCGAGCACCTCGCGCAGCGCGGTGATCTGCCCGATCGGGCCGTCGGCGCCCTCCTCGTCCCAGGACCGGTTGAACCCGGTGTAGGGGTGGATCCCGACGACGTCCATCGACGCGCAGCCGCCGGCGTCGACCACCTGCTGGTACCAGGGCACGACGACGTTCAGCGCGTTGCCGCCGACGACCCGGGCCTGCGGGTCGGCTCCGCGCACGGCGTCGGCGAACGGCGCGAGCACCTGCGTGGCGTAGGCGGCGCCGTCGCCGAAGCCGGTGTTGTTCGGCTCGTTCCACGGGGCCCAGAGGTGCAGGTCGGGCGCGCCGGCGTGCAACGCGTCCGCGATCACCCCGACCCAGGCGCCCCAGGTGCCGTCGGCGACGGCCTCGGCCTCCGCCTCCCCGCCCTGGCCGACCTGGACGTAGAGCTGCACGTCCGAGTCGGCGGCCACGGTCGCGGCGGCGTCGATCCCCGCGTACGGGTCGCCGTCCTCCGCGCCGGGCAGCGCCGCCAGGTCCAGCCCGGCCGCCGACGGCGTGGCCGACACGTCCGGCACCAGCCGGCCGAAGTCGAGCTGCACCCGGTGGCTGCCGAGCCCGAGCTGCGCCGCGAGCTGGACGCCGCGCAGCGGGCCGGGACCGCCCCAGTCGGCGCCCTCGGCCAGCGAGGCCGGGTCGTAGGTCGCGCCCTCCGCGCCGACGGCGTAGCGCAGGCAGGTGGCGGTGCGGACCGCGCCGGTCGCCTTCTCGACCAGGGTGGCGTGCACCTCGTACGGCCCGGGCCGCGCCGCGGGCAGGTCGAGCGGCACCTCGCCGCCGTCGGCCGGGATCGCCACGGTGCCGGACGTCTCCTCGACGGGCGGGTCCAGCCAGGGGTCGCCGGTCACCTCGTAGCGGAGCTCGTAGGCGTCGGCGAGCGCGCCCCACGACGGGGCGAACGCGGCGTGCACCGTGGGCGTCGTCCCGGGCCCGAAGTAGTCGTCCACCGCGTCCGTGCCCAGCCCCGCGCCGAAGCCGAGCAGGTCGAGCGAGGACGCGTGGTTCACGTCCCAGACGATCGGGGCGTCGAGCAGCAGGTCCAGGTCCGCGTCCTCGACGCGGGACAGCTGCAGGCCGCCGCCCTCCTCGCGGGGGGAGGCGAAGTAGACGGCGTCGCCGCCGCGCACGAACGGGGTCAGGTCGGCGAACCGGAAGGTCGAGCCCTGGCCCTCGCCGGACAGCGACTGGCGCCGCCACACGCCGTCGGGGCCGACCTCGAGCAGCCGCCAGGTCGGCCCGGCGACGAGCAGCCCGCCGTCCGCGGCCGTCGCGACGCCCGTCGGGTGGTCGAGGCCCGGCGCGCCGCCGTTCGACCCGCCGGACAGCGGCCCCTCGATCCGCAGCCCCGGGGTGCCGTCCGCGGCGTACCGCACGAGCGCGATCGACGACGACTGGTCGTCGGCGTCGCTCATCAGCACGAGCGAGCCGTCGTCCTGCGGGTAGAACCGGGGGTACGAGCCCCACTCGAGCTCCGGGCCGTCGCCGTCCACGGTGCCGTCGGCGCGCAGCAGCGCCAGCCGGTGCGAGTCGGCGAGCACGACGGTCGCGAGCGCGCCCGAGCGGCCCGCGGTCCAGCCGAGCACCGCCCGGACGTCGCCGCGGTCGAGCGCGGCGAGGTCCCAGGTGGTGCTCGGGTCGGCCGAGCCCGCGGCCCACAGCGCCACCGTCGTGCCGCCGGCCGAGCCGTCGGTCGCCAGGACGCCGCCGTCGGTCGTCAGGGCGAAGCTGCCGGGCGCGTCGTCGCCGCCGTCGACGACCACGGGCGTGCCGGCCTTCCCGGCGGACGTCCAGCGGCTGATCGTCGTGGTGCCGCCGTCGCGCTGCAGCGCGGCCACGTGGTCGCCGGTCGCCGCGAGCTGGAGCGGCACCGCGTCGCCCAGGTCGGCGAGGTCCTGCACGTCCGCGACCGGGGCGTCGGCGGCGAGCGCGGCGTACCGGTCGGGGTCGGCGACGCCGCACATCCGCGCCGCGGGGTCGCCCGCGGTCGGCGCGCTGGCCACGGCGCCGTCGCCGGTGCCGGGCTGCTGCGCGGCGAGCTGCCACAGCCCGATCCCGGCGGAGGCGCCGAGGACCGCGGTCAGGCCCAGGACCACACCGCGGCGGCCCCACCGGCGGCGGGGGGCCGGGGCGGGGGCGCCGGGGGGCGGGTCGACCGGCGGGACGGCGGGCGCGGCCACGTCAGATCACGTCCGCGAAGCCGCGTTCCATCTTCGAGAAGATCAGCGCGCCGCCGACGAACACCGCGACGCTCACCCCCGCCGTCGCGGCCATCTGCCACGTCGCGGGCTCCGCGAGGCCGAGCAGCGACCACCGGAAGCCCTCGAGGATCCACGTCAGGGGGTTGATGTCGAACAGCCAGCGGATGCCCTCGCCGACCTCGCTCAGCGAGTAGGCGAGCGGGCTGGCGTACAGCAGGGTCTGCAGCGCGAACGGCACCACGTAGGCGATGTCGCGGAACTTCACCATGAGCGCCGAGGCGGCCATGCCGAGCCCGGAGCCCAGCAGGATCACCGCCAGGATCCACAGCGGCAGCGTGAGCAGGGCCCAGGTGATAGCGATGTCGTACCAGATGATCAGCCCGACCATCAGCACGCCCGCCACCAGGAAGTCCACCAGCACCGACAGCACCGAGGACAGCGGGACGAGCAGCCGCGGGAAGAACACCTTCGACACCAGCGCCTGGTTGTTCACCAGGGACGGCGCGGCCCGGGACACGATCCCGTTGAACAGGGTCCACGCGAGCATGCCGGTGAACGAGAACACGAAGTACGGGACGCCGTCGCTGGACAGGTCGGCGATCTGCCCGAACACGATCGAGAAGATGCCCGCGCTCAGCAGCGGCTGCAGCACCACCCAGATCACGCCGAGCGCGGTCTGCCGGTAGCGCAGCTTGAGGTCGCGGATGCCGAACCGCGTGAAGACCTCGCGGGCCTCCCACATCTCGCGCCACGCCGGCAGCGGCAGGCGCCCGGGCGGGTTGATGACAGTCGTGCGCGTGGCCATCGCTCAGCGCCTCTCGTAGTCGAAGTCGGCGAGGACGAGGCCCGCGTCGAGCCCCTCGTCGGAGACCGCCTGCGGGTAGGGCAGCACCGGGTGGATCTCGAACCGGCCGGCGCCCTCGAACGAGTCGAGCACCCCGGAGGAGCACACGAACAGGTCGACGGTGTACTCGCCGGGCTTGAGCCAGGGCTCCTTGATGGTGAGCGCGATCTTCTGCTCCTGCGCCGGGTCGAGCCACAGGCCGCTGACCCGGGAGTCGCACTGCAGGATCGTCGTGCCGTGCCGGTCGTTGATGTGGCAGGACACGAAGTACTTGCCGATGTAGTCCGTGTTGGCGGACACCAGGAACTCGATGGTCTTCGGCTCGGTGGTCTTGTACAGCGGGCTGGAGACCGTCGCGGAGGTGATCCGGACCTCGCCGGTGCCGGGCCGGCGGTCGATGTCGGTCTGGCTGATCGCGACCCGGTCCCGACTGGTCTGGTAGAGCTCGATCGCGTCGTCGACCGTGCCGTGCATGACGAGCTTCCCGTGCTCCAGGAAGATCGCCGACGTGCACAGCGTCTTGACGGTCTGCACCTGGTGCGACACGTACAGCACGGTGCGGCCCTCCGAGGCGACCGTGCGCATCCGGTCGAGGCACTTGGCCTGGAACTCGGCGTCGCCGACCGCGAGCACCTCGTCGACCGCGAGGATCTCGGTGTCGAGGTGCGCGGCGACCGCGAACGCCAGCCGGACGTACATGCCGGAGGAGTACCGCTTCACCGGCGTGTCGAGGAACTTCTCGACGCCGGAGAACGCCACGATCTCGTCGAAGCGCTGCTTGATCTCGCTCTTGCGCATCCCGAGCAGCGTGCCGTTGAGGAACACGTTCTCGCGGCCGGTGAGCTCCGGGTGGAAGCCGGTGCCGACCTCCAGCAGCGAGCCGACCCGGCCCGCGAGCTCGATCCGGCCGCGCGTCGGCGCGGCGACGCGGGTGAGCAGCTTGAGCAGCGTCGACTTGCCGGCGCCGTTGCGGCCCAGGATGCCGACGGCCTCGCCGCGGGGGATCTCGAAGCTCACCTCGTCGAGGGCGCGGAACTCCTCGTACTGCGCGCGCTGCAGCGGGTGCCGCAGGCGCTGCAGCACCGCCTCGGCGGCCGTGGACGGGGCGTCGTCGGAGGTGGCGATCCGGTACGACTTCCCGACCCCGGCGGCCCGGATGGCGACATCGGTCATGACTGGTCTCCGTGCTGCTGGGGGGTCGTGTACAGGCGCTCGTACGCGTCGGCGACGGCGGTGAGCGAGAAGGCGCGGGACCGCTCGAGGCCCGCGGCGGACAGCGCCGCGCGGCGCGGGGCGTCGAGCAGCACGTCGGCCAGCGCGGTGCCCAGGTCGTCCAGCTCGGCGAGCACCGCGGCGCGGCCCTCGTCGGAGACGTACCGGGCGCCGACGTTCGGGGTGGCGACGACCGGCAGGCCGCTGGCCATCGCCTCGGCGTACGGGATGCCGAAGCCCTCGTAGGACGACGGCAGGCAGAACACCCAGGCGCGGCGGTAGGCGTCGGCCAGGTCCTCGTCGGACAGCCGGCCGAGCACCTTGACGCCGGGCCCGGGGTCGGCGGGGGCGTCCCGCGTGACCATCCACAGCTCGGCCTCCGGCACCCGCGGCAGCACGTCCCGGGCGAACGCCGCCGCCAGGTCCTTCCCGCGCTTGCGGCCGTGCCAGGTGCCGACGAACAGCACCACCGGGTGGTCGGCGCGGCCCGCCGCGTCGCCCGGGGTGAACCGCGCGGTGTCGACGCCGTTCGGGATGACGTCGTGCGAGCGCGGCACCCAGCGGCGGGTCTGCGGGGACACCACGACGACCCGGTCGGCGACGACGGACGCGAGCACCTCGGTCATGCCGAGCAGCAGCATCCGGAGCTTCTCCTTGGCGCCGCGGATGTGCTTGGCCTCCTCGAAGCAGGAGCCGTGCACCGTGCGGACGTGCAGCGGCGCGCGCCGGCGCCACAGCCAGTAGTCGTCGCCGTGCGCGTGCAGCACGTCGTAGCCCGTGAAGTCCTGCTTGCGCAGGTCGGTGGCGAACCGGAACGTGCGCAGCGAGCCCGACATGGCGACGTGCCGGTGCCCGTACGCCGCGCCGGGGACGGGCGGGCAGTCGCTGAACATGTCGACGTGGTGGCCGCGGCGCGCCAGCTCGGTGGCGAGCTCGTGGGCCTGGAAGCCGACGCCGATCTTGCTGCCCGACGGGAGGTAGTAGGACAGCATCGCGATGCGCAGCGGGACCGCGGTGGTGGCCTCACCCATGCGCGACGCCGTCCGACGGGGCCGGGGCGCCCAGCGCGTGCGGGGTCAGCACCCGCGCCGGCTCGGTGGCCAGGGTGCTCGTGCCCGTCAGCCCGTCGCGCAGCGCCGCGAGCCAGGCGTGCCCGTGCTCCAGGTCGGGCTCGAGGTAGTTCCCCTCGGCCCACTCGTTCCAGGACTTCACCCACAGCAGCCGCTCGGCGGGCCGGCGGTCCTGCAGCGTCGCGACGGCCTGGCGGACGTGCCGGCCGAACAGCTCGGGGGAGGAGCCGGTGACCGCGAGCCCGCGCGCGCCCGAGCGGGGGGTGTTGTCCCAGTTCGGGTAGATGCACGGCTGCAGGTTCTCGGAGATCCCCTGCGGGGCGGGCTGGAAGTCGGGCGCGTACGGGTACACCTCGGGGCGGCCCAGCTTGCGGCCGACCCGCATCCGCAGCACGTCGGCCCGGGTCTGCCGGGCGGGGATCCGCATGTAGACGCCGGCGTCGAAGCCGGCCGCGTCCACGTCGGTGTACTTCGGGCCGCGGCCGAGCAGGTCGGACACCTCGGCCACCAGGTACAGGCCGGGCAGGCCGGCCGCGCGGGCCATCGCCTGCCAGCGGTCGACGAACGCGGCGGCGTCCGGCAGGTCCTCCGGCCGGAACACGTAGAACACGGGGCGGTCGTCCACGCGCAGGTAGCGCTCGTCGCGGAACGCGGGGAGCAGCGAGTCGAAGTGCGCCTGCTCGTCCTCGGGCCCCGGGTACGTCTGCTCCATGAGGATGCGGTCGCTGGCGCCGTGCCAGATGCCGCTCCAGGTCTGGTTGGCCCAGGCGAGGCAGAACTTCACCGACGGGGCGCCGGACGCGAGCACCTCGGTGAACGGGCGCTCGAGGATCCGCCGGCCGCCGCCGAACCAGTAGTGCCAGTAGATGAACGCCTCGACGCCGTACTGCTGGGCGAGGTCGCTCTGCGCCTCGCGGGCCTCGGGCATCCGCAGGTCGTAGAAGCCCAGGTCCGCCGGGAGGTGCGGCTGGTTGTGGCCCCGGAACAGCGGGCGGGCCTTCGCGGCGTTGCGCCACTCGGTGAAGCCGGGGCCCCACCACGCGTCGTTCTCCGGCACCGGGTGGTACTGGGGCAGGTAGAACGTGACGGCGCGGGCGCGCAGGTCCGTGCTGCTGTCGGTGGACGCCACGGTCCCCCCTCTCCTGATGGTCCTGGGTGGCCGGGGGGACGGGTCGTCGTCCCCAGGCCCGTTCCTGCTGGCATGAAGCCTATGAGTAGATTTGTCCGGTTTGTCCGCCGACCCCGGGTGAAGCCGCTGGCATCCGGGTGATCCGCCGCCGGCGCCGCGGGCGCGCTCAGCCTCCGCCTTCCGGCCCCGCCCACTCCGATCGGGGGAGGCCGCGCCGGAGGGCGCAGGTCGCGCGCGTCCCCACCCCTTTCTCGCGCCACCGCCCGATCCCGAGGGGGGCAGCGCGAGAAAGGGGTGGCGATGCGCGCAGGGTCGCCGGGCCCAGGCCCGTGCGCGCCCGGGTCAGGCCAGGGCGGCCTGGGCCTCGCGCAGGCGGTCGACCAGGCGGCCCTCCGGGAGCCGGACGTCGTCGTACGTGAGCGTCGCGTCCTTCGGGACGTCCCGGACGAGGACGCAGCCTTCCGCGACGCCGACCGGCAGCAGGCGCTCCGACCGCGTCACGTCGGCGCGCTCGGCCTGGCCGTAGTAGTGGTACCCGCCGAGCGCGTCCAGCACGGTGCCGGCCGCGAGGTCGGTCTTGGCCGTGGTCACGACCTCCACCGACGGCGCCCCGAGCGGGCGGATCGTCGCGTCGCCGAGCAGCGCGGCCCGGGCGATCGTCGTCGGCACCTCGAAGTGGCACAGGTGGTACGGCTGGTAGAACGAGTAGAGCGGCCCGGTGCCCAGCTTGTAGAGCTCCAGGTAGTGCCGCTGCTTCGGGTCGTCGTGCGTCGCGAGGATGTACACGCCCGGCCCGGGGCGCGCCCCGACCACGTAGTCCACGGCCCCGCCCAGCGCGCGGAGCTCGTCCACGTCGTACCGGGTCGTCAGCTCGTCGACGTGCCCGTCGTGGTCCATGCCGAGCATCCCGCGCCGGTGCACCGACATGCCGGTGGCGTTGGCGACCAGCGCCTGCTCGACGGAGACCTTGGTGCCGTCCGCGAACGACGTGACCATGTGCGGGTCCTGGCCCCACCGCTCGGCGAACGCCTTCTGCGTCGTCGGGGTGCGGTACTCGTCCTGCAGGCCCTTGATGTTGCCCGCCACCAGCGGCGTCAGGCCGAGCCCGGTGACGAACCGGTGCAGGTTCATCTGCACGCCGGGCTGGTCGCCGTCGCAGCCGGTGTAGACGACGCCGGCCTTGTCGGCCAGGCGGGCGAGCTCGCCGCCGACCGTGGCGTCGACCTCGGCGTTCATCAGCACCAGGTGCTTGCCGTGCTCGAAGCAGGCGAGCGCGACGTGCGCGCCGAACTCCACGGCGCCGGTCACGTCCACCACCACGTCGACCGCGTCGGACGCGACCGCCACGCGGTAGTCGGCGGTCACGGCCGGGGTGCCGGACGAGGCGGCGCGCGCCAGGGCGGCGGGGGAGTCCACCTCGACGACGCCCGCGAGCCCCGCCTCGGTGTACGCCCGGACGCCCTGCTCCGGGTGCCGCGCCGCGATCGCGACGACGTCCATCCCGGGCACGGAGTTGACGATCTGGTTCACCAGGCCGCGGCCCATGAACCCGGCGCCGACCAGGGCCACCCGGATCGGGCGGCCGTCGGCCTGGCGCGCCTTCAGCAGCGAGTCGACGACGATCACGGCGCCACCTCGGCGGCGTCGGACGAGACCAGCGGCCACGCGGCGTCCTTGTCCGAGATCACCGTGACCGGCACCGGCCACTCGATGCCGAACGCGGCGTCGTCGTACCGGAAGCCCTGCTCGCCCTCGGGCGCATAGGGCCCGCTGACCTGGTAGATCACCTCGGCGCCGTCGGTCAGCGTCTGGTAGCCGTGCGCCACGTACGGCGGGATGAACAGCGCCCGCCGGTTCGCGGCCGAGAGCTCGACCAGCACGTGCTCGCCGTAGGTCGGGGAGTCCGGGCGGACGTCCACGGCCACGTCGACGATCGCGCCGGCGGTGCAGCGGACCAGCTTGCCCTCGGCGTACGGCGGCACCTGGCGGTGCAGGCCGCGCAGCGTCCCCGCCACGTGGTTGTACGAGAGGTTGCACTGGGCGACCGTCGTGTCCAGGCCGTGCGCCTCGAACTCGGTGGTGTCGAACGTCCGGGCGAAGAACCCGCGGTCGTCGCCGCGCTCCTCCAGGTCGACGATCATCACGCCGTCGACGGCGGTCGGGGTGTACTTCACGGGTTCACCGTCCAGAAGAGCTGCGGGTCCACCTGGCCGGTCTTGAGCAGGTGCTCGATCTGCGCCAGGCGGGTGTGGCCGCGCCCGGTGAACGTGTCGGCGTCGAGCTGGATCTGCTCGAACACCCGGTGCAGCTGCGCGGCGCCGGCGGCGGCGTCCCAGTCGGTCTCGAAGCCGGGGAGCACCTCGCGGATCTTGGCGAACGACACCCGGTACGACCGGTTGTCCGCGCTCGGCTCGCCGAACGACACCTCGCAGCCGGGGAACTCGGCCCCGACGGTCTCGGCGATCTCGCGCACGGTGTAGTTGTTCGCGTCCGCGCCGACGTTCAGCACCTGGGCGTGCACGTCCTCGCGCGGGGCGTCGAGCACCGCCCGGATCGCCTTGGCGATGTCGAGCCCGTGCACGAGCGGGCGCCACGGCGTGCCGTCGGACGTCATCGCGATCCGGTGCGTCGTCCAGGCCAGGCCGGCCAGGTTGTTCAGCACGATGTCGAACCGCTGCCGCGGCGAGGCGCCGAACGCCGTCGCGTTGCGCAGGAACGTCGGCGAGAAGTCGTCGTCGGCCAGCGCGGTGACGTCCCGCTCGACCAGGGCCTTGCACCGGGCGTAGGCGGTCTGCGGGTCGGTGGGGCTGGTCTCGTCGACCGTGCCGTCCGCGACGCCGTAGACCGAGCAGGACGACATGTAGACGAACCGGCTCACGCCCGCGCGCTTCGCGGCCGAGGCGAGCGCGACCGAGCCGTGGTGGTTGATGTCGTACGTGACGTCGCCGATCCGGTCCCCGATGGGGTCGTTCGACAGCTCGGCCATGTGCACGACGGCGTCGTAGCCGACCAGGTCGTCCGGGGTGACGTGCCGGATGTCCTTGACCAGCGTGTGCGGGGTCTCGTGGACGCCGTTGTAGAGCCAGCCGTTCTTGTAGTAGCCGGTGTCGAGGCCGGTGACCTCGTCGCCGCGGCCCAGCAGCGTCGGTGCGAGCAGGCTGCCGAGGTAGCCCTCGGTGCCGGTGACCAGGATGCGCACGCGCTCAGTCCTCCCAGATCTTCCAGGGGGCGCGACCTGCGTCCCACAGTCCGTTCAGCTCCGTCCAGTCACGGAACGTGTCCATGCCCATCCAGAAGCCCTCGTGCTCGTACACGGAGAGCTGGCGGTCCCGGGCGAGCTGCTGCAGCGGCGCGCTCTCGAGCATCACCGCCGGGTCGTCGTCGAGGTACTTGTCGACGAACTCGCGCTCGAACAGGAAGAACCCGCCGTTGACCCAGCCGTCTGCCAGGGTCGGCTTCTCGTTGAACTCGACGACGGTGTCGCCCTCGACCCGCATCTCGCCGTAGCGGCTGGACGGGTGCACGCCGGTGAGCGTCCCGAGCAGCCCCTGCTCGACGTGGTGCCGCAGGGCGCCGGTGATGTCGACGTCGCCGATGCCGTCGCCGTAGGTGAGGGCGAACCGGTCGGCGTCGAGGTGCTGGGCGACGCGGCGGATGCGCGCGGCGGTCGCCGTGGTCAGCCCGGTCTCGACGAACGTGATCTCCCAGTCCTCCTTGGCGGCGGTGCCGTGGAAGACGGGCTCCGACTCCGCGCCGTCCGCGCCGAGGTGCAGCGTGAAGTCCGACGTCAGGTGCCGGTAGTCCAGGAAGTACTGCTTGATCAGGTCGCTCTTGTACCCGAGCGCCAGCACGAACCGGCGGAAGCCGTGCTCGCTGTACGTCTTCATGATGTGCCAGAGGATCGGCCGGCCGCCGATGTCGACCAGCGGCTTGGGCAGCTTCTCGCTGGCCTCGCGGAGGCGCGTCCCCATGCCGCCGCACAGGATCACCACCGGGATGTCGGCGGGCGACAGGTCGCCTGCGGTCATGGCTCCTCCTCGGACGGGGGGTGTGGGATGGTGCCGCGAACGCCGCGCGGCAGCCCCGAGGCTAGTCCGGGCATTTCGGGCCAGACAGGTACTAACGGGTGAAAATCGGACATATCACCCCAAGGGGGCCGCGGGCGGGTGGCGGGCGTCCCCCGGGTGGCCCAGGCAGCCCTGTGCGCGGCCGACGGCGGCGGTCGTCGTCGGTGCGCGGGCGCTCGCGGAGGGCTCGTCGGCGGCGCTCCGGGCGAAACCTGTCGAGCGTTCGGGTGAAAACCCCCAAAACGGACAAACCGGGCTGGTTGCCGCGGGCACACTGACGTCCGGCGGGCCGAAGCGACGTCCCGCGCGGCTGGATGCGAGGGGGAGGTCGATGGTCGTCGAGAAGCCGGCGCTGCACGGCACCCGCCCCGCGCCGCGGGCCCCGGGGGAGACCCTGGTGCTCCGGCGCGACCTGGGCGAGTTCGGGGCACCCGCGCCACGTCCGCTGCCCGACCGGGCGGCGCTGCGCCTCGCGCGCCCGCTGCTCCGGGGGCTCGCACCCACCGCCTGCGTGCGCACCGCGGACGCGGTCGCCGCCCTGACCTACGACGACGGCCCGCACCCCGACCACACGCCGGGCCTGCTGGACCTGCTCGCCGACCGGAGCCTGCACGCGACGTTCTTCGTCCTGGCCGACGCCGCCGAGGCGCACCCTGACCTGGTGCGGCGCCTGGTCGCCGAGGGCCACGAGCTCGCGCTGCACGGCCCCGACCACGGGCGGCTCAACCGGCTGCAGGACGCCGAGGCGATCCGCGTGGTCGCCGACGCCCGGCGCCGCGTGGAGGCGGTCGCCGGCGTGCCCGTCACGCTGTTCCGCCCGCCCTACGGCGCGCACCGGCCCCGGTCGCTGCGCGGCTGGACCCGGTCGGGGCTCGACGTCGTCATCTGGTCCGGGTGGGCCGAGGACTGGGTCGACGCCCCGGTCGCCGACGTCGCGTCCCGCGCCCGCGCGGCGCTGCACCCCGGCGGGATCCTGCTGCTGCACGACACCCGGGCCGACCCCGAGACGCTCGCCCCCGGCGAGTCCCTGCCGACCTTCGACAGGGCCGCGGTCACCGCGGCGCTGGTCGACCCGCTGCTCGCGGAGGGCTGGTCCTTCGACACCGTCGGCGGGCTGCTCGGCCGGTACCCGCGGGTCCGGTCCGTGTTCCGGGAGCTGATGTCGTGAGCGGGCTCCGGGACGGCGTCGCGCGACCCGCCGGCGTCGAGCTCACCGTGGTCATCGCCGCCTTCGACGCCGAGGCCACCCTCGGCGCGCAGCTCGACGCGCTCGCGGCGCAGTGCGTGCCGTTCGACTGGGAGCTCGTCGTCGCGGACAACGGCTCCACCGACGGGACCGTGGACCTCGCCCGCTCCTACGCGGACCGGCTGCCGGTCCGGGTGGTCGACGCCTCCGCCACCCGCGGGGCCGGCGCGGCCCGCAACGTGGGCGTCTCGGTGGCGCGCGCGCCGCTGGTCGCGTTCTGCGACGCGGACGACGTCGTGGGCGACGGCTGGCTCGTGGCGATGCGGACCGCGCTGCGCACGCACGCGTTCGTCGCGGGGCGGTTCGACGGCGAGCGGCTGAACGGGCCGCGGGTGCTGCGGTCCCGGACGATCCCGCAGACGGCGGGCCTCCAGGAGTCCACGCTGCTGCCGGGGCTGCACGCCGCGGGGGCGGGGAACATGGGGATCCGCGCGGACGTGTTCCGGGCGGTCGGGGGGTTCGACCCGGGCTGCCTGTTCCTCGAGGACACGGACCTGTGCTGGCGGGTGCAGCTCGCCGGGGTGCCGCTGACCTGGGTGCCGGAGGCCGTGCTGCACGTGCGGCTGCGCGGGACGCTGCGGTCGACGCTGCAGCAGGGGTACCACTACGGCTCGGGCGAGCACTGGCTGGCCCTGCGGTACCGGGAGCAGGAGGAGCGGCTGCGGGCGCTCGCGGCCCCCGCGCAGGCGGCCGGGGTGACCGGGGCGGGTGGCCCGGGGGCGCCCTCCGGGTCCGCCGCGACGGCCGCGCACCCGGACGGCCACGTCGGCGTGCGGCGGGCGCTGCACCGCGTGCGCCTCGTCGCGGGCGACCTCGCCCGCGTCCGCTCGGCCGCCGAGTTCCGGTCCTGGTGCTGGGACCTCGGCTTCGGCCTGGGCTTCGCGTTCGCGCGCCTCGACACCCCGCGCCCGGTGGCCGTGCCCCGGGTCGCACCCGGCGGCGCTGCCGCGCTGCCCCCGGCGGACCGCACGGTCCCCGCCTGATCCGCGGCGCCGGGCCCGCGCCCCCCTCGCGGCCCGGC
>NZ_JAHVCI010000073.1:0-15368 GCF_019265565.1 Cellulomonas sp. PS-H5 | reverse complement strand
CGGTGCGGGGCGAGGGGCGTCCGCCAGGCCCGGGGTCCGCCGGCGTGGCGGGCGCACTCCCGGCCCGGACCGCGCCCGCCGGCGGGGTCGCCGAGCACCTCGCGCGCCGGCGTGCGCTGATCGCCTCCGCCGCCGACCCCGCGGACCTGCGCCGCCGGACCGGCGCGGACGCCCTCGAGAGGGCCGCCGCGGTGGGCCCCGACGCCGCCGCACGCTGGCGGGCGACCGTCGCCGCGCGGCTGCCGCGCCCGGACTGGCCCGCGGGTCGGCTGCTGCTCACCGCGGTCGACGCCCGCACCGGGGAGCCGGTGGTGTTCGACCGCACGAGCGGGGTCGACCTCGCGGACGCCGTCGCGGCGAGCTGCGCCGGCGGGCCCGCGTACCCCGTCGGGGACCGGTGGTTTGTCGACGGCGCGCACCGGCGCGGCGAGAACGCCGACCTGGCCGCGGGCTGCGGGCGGGTGCTCGTGCTCGCGCCGCTGGGCGGGGCGTCGCTGACCCCGGCGGGGTGGCGGCTGGACCTGACGGCGCAGGTCGCGGACCTGCGCGCCGGCGGCAGCGAGGTCGAGGTCGTCGTGCCCGCCGACCCGGGGCTGTTCGGCGAGCGGGCGATGGACCCGGCGCTCCGCCCGGTGGCGGCGCGGGCGGGCCACGCCCAGGGGCGCGCGCTCGCCGGGTCGCTCGGCGCGTCCTGGGGCTGAGCCCGGCGCCGGCCGACCCGGAGGGGCTCAGACGCCCGCGAGCAGCTCGTCCAGCACGTGCCGGGCCAGCCGGCGCTGCTCGGGCGGCTCGTTCGTGACGAGGATCAGCGCCTTCCACACCGCCCAGCCGCGCCCGCGGGCCCACGTCGCGTCGTCCACGCCGAGCTCGGCCCGGAACACGTCCCGCGCGGCGCCCGTGAGCCAGGTCCACACCGGCGTCGTGTCGCAGGCGGTGTCGCCGACGGCGGAGCAGCCGAGGTCGAGCACCGCCGCCAGCGCCCCGTCCCGGACCAGCAGGTTGTTGACGGCGACGTCGCCGTGCAGCCAGGTCGGCTCGCCCGTGAACGGCGCCGCCAGGGCGTCCCGCCACAGGCCCGCGGCGACGTCGCGCTCCCGGCCGTGCACCCGGTGCAGGATGTCGCCGACCTCGTCGTCCCAGTGCTCCAGCGGCCCGCCGCGGAACGCGCTGTGCAGCCCGGGGGCGGGCGCGCCGGCCGTGTCGCAGCCGCGGAGCGCGACGAGGAACCCGGCGAGGTCGGCCGCGAGCCGGACCGGGTCGTCGACGCGGGCGCGCGCCAGCGGGGTGCCGGGGAGCCAGCGGTACACCGACCACGGCGCGGGGAACCGCTCGGACGGCTCGCCGACCGCCCGGACCTCCGGGACCGGGAGCGGCAGGTGCGGTCCGAGCCGGGGGAGCCAGGTCTGCTCCTTGGCGACCTGCGGGACGTAGCCGGGCGCGCTGGGCAGCCGGACGGCCAGGTCGTCGCCGAGCCGGAACATCCGGTGGTCGTTCCCGCCGTGGTCGACGGGCCGCAGGGGCAGGTCGGCCCACCGCGGGTGCTGCTCGACGAGCAGCGCGCGGACCAGCCCGGCGTCGATGCGGTCCCCGCGGACCAGGTCGTCGGTGCCGGTGCTCACCCGCCCGACGCTACCGGCAGGCCCGCGGCCTGCGCGCCGCGGGCTGCCGAGGGCGTCCGCCGCGCGCCACGCTGACCTGCGCTGTAGCATCGCGCCCGCGCCCGCCCCCCCGGCAGGCCAGCCGCACCCCGAACGGAGACCTGAGCAGATGCCCGGAGCCGACGCCGCCCGCCTCGCCGAGATCCTGGAGAGCCGGCGCGCCGACATATCCGACACCTGGCTCGAGGCGGTCATCACCGAGCTCCGCGGCCGGACCACCCGCTCCGAGGCCGGGCGGGAGCAGGGCGAGATCCTCGACGCGCTCGTCGGCGGGCTCCGCCAGGGCGGCCTGCGGCTGACCGATCCCGCGTTCGACGGCCTGCGCGGCCTGCTCGCGGACCTGTCGGCGACGCGCGCCCGCCTCGGGTTCACCCCGCGCGAGACCGCGATCGGCGTGTTCGCGCTCAAGGAGGGGCTGTACGCCCTCGCGGCCGACGAGCAGGGCACCGGCCTCGCCGACCTCATGGCCCTGGTCCGGCTGGTCGACGACCTCGGCCTGTTCACCTTCGAGTCCTTCGCCGCGGCCCGGGAGGCCATCATCGCCGAGCAGGCCGAGCAGCTCCTCGAGCTCTCCACCCCCGTCGTCAAGCTCTGGGAGGGCGTCGTCGCGGTGCCGCTCGTCGGCACGCTGGACTCCGCGCGCACGCAGGTCGTGATGGAGAAGCTGCTGCAGACCCTCGTGGACACCGGCTCCGAGCACGCGATCATCGACATCACCGGCGTCCCGGCGGTCGACACCCAGGTCGCGCAGCACCTGCTCAAGACCGTGGTCGCGGCGCGCCTCATGGGCGCGGAGTGCACGATCTCCGGCATCCGCCCGCAGATCGCGCAGACGATCGTGGCGCTCGGCATCGAGTTCGGCGACATCAGCACCAAGGCGACGCTCGCCGACGCGCTGGTCGCGGCCCTGCGCGCCAACGGCACGGCGAAGGCGGCGATCGCCTGATGGACGCCGTCCCGATCCTCAAGCTCGGGTCGACGCTGCTGGTCTCCATCCAGGTCGACCTGCAGGACCAGACCGCGCTGCAGCTGCAGGAGGACCTGGCGGAGCGCATCACGCAGACCGGGGCGCGCGGCGTGCTGATCGACATCTCCGGGCTGGAGATCGTCGACTCGTTCATCGGCCGGATGCTGTCGTCGATCGCCGGGATCTCGCGGGTGCTCGACGCGACCACCGTCGTGGTCGGCATGCGGCCCGCCGTGGCGATCACCATGGTCGAGCTCGGCCTGCAGCTCGACGGCGTCAAGACCGCCCTCGACGTCGAGAAGGGCCTGCGGATGCTGCAGCCCGCCGACGCGACCTCGCCGGAGGCGCTGCTGCTCGGGCTCGACGCGGACCGCGCGTGACGGCCGTGGAGCCGGACGCGGCGCAGCGGCTGGCCATCTCCTCGGACGGCGACGTGGTCCGGGTGCGGCAGGCGGTGCGCGCGCTGGCCCAGGCGGCGCGGCTGTCGCTGGTGGACCAGACCAAGCTGGTCACCGCGGCGAGCGAGCTGGCCCGGAACACCCTCATCTACGGCGGGGGCGGCGAGGCCGTGCTGTCGGAGCTCGCGGACGGCCGGCGCACGGGCGTCCGGGTCGAGTTCCGAGACGACGGACCCGGCATCCCCGACCTGGACCAGGCCATGACCGACGGCTGGACCAGCGGCAGCGGCCTCGGGCTCGGGCTGTCGGGCTCCCGCCGGCTCGTGGAGCAGTTCGAGATCGACACCGCGCCGGGCCGGGGCACGCGCGTCACCATCGCCTCGTGGTCGCGGTGACCGCGGACGCCACCGTCGAGGACGTCGCCTGGATCACGGCCGACCACGTGAGCGCGGCCGGCGCCGCCCGGCGTGCCGCGGCTGCCCTCGCGGAGCGCGTGGGCATGGGCGCGGACCGGGCGGGCGAGATCGGCCTCGCGGTGACGGAGCTGACGGCGAACCTGGTGAAGCACGCGGGCTCGGGCGCGGTGCTGCTCCGGCTGCGGCACGCGGCGGCCGGCCCGGTCGTGGAGGTCCTCACCCTCGACTCCGGGCCCGGCATCGACGACGTCGACGCGGCCGTGGTCGACGGGACGTCCTCGGCGGGGACCCTGGGCATCGGGCTCGGCGCGGTCGTGCGGATGGCGTCGGGCTGGGACGTGTGGACCCGGCCGGGCGCCGGGACGGTGCTCACGGCGGCGTTCGCGGCCGAGGCCGGTGCGCCGGTGCCCGCGCCGTCCGCGGTCGGCCTCACCCGCCCCATGACGGGGCAGGAGGTCTGCGGCGACGCGTACGCGATCCGCGAGGACGACGGCGTGCGGACCCTGCTGCTCGCCGACGGGCTCGGGCACGGGCCGCTGGCCGCGGTCGCGAGCGCCGAGGCCGTGCGGGCGTTCCGCGCGGCGGCGCCGGCCGGGCCCGCCGACCTGCTGCGCGTGGTGCACCGGGCGCTGGCGGGGACGCGCGGCGCCGCCGCCGCGGTCGCGCGGCTCGACCCCGACCAGGTGCGGTACGCGGGCGTCGGCAACATCGCCGGCGTGGTGGACGACGGCGTGACCCGGCGGGCGATGATCAGCCACCCCGGCATCGTGGGGGCCCAGGCGCGCACGATCCGGGAGACGTCGTACCCGCTGCCGCGCGGCGCTGTCGTCGTGCTGCACAGCGACGGCGTGACCGAGCGGCACTCGTTCGAGCCCTACCCGGGCCTGCTGGGGCGGTCGCCGCTCGTGACGGCGGCCGTGCTGCTCCGCGACTTCGGGGTCCGGCGGGACGACGCGAGCGTCGTGGTCGCCCGGGCCGGGGTCCCGGCGTGAGCCCGCGGCGCAGGCTGCCGGCGCCCGGGGCCGCGGGCCCGCTGCGCGAGCTCGTCACCGTGGAGATCGTCGGCGAGGGCGACCTCGTGGTGCTGCGCCAGGTCGGCCGGGAGGCGGCCGAGGCGCTGGGCCTCGACCGGCAGGACCAGGTCCGGCTCGCCACGGCGCTGTCCGAGGTCGGCCGCGAGGTCGTGTCCCGGGGCCGGGGCCGCGCCGTGCTGCACGTGACCGAGCCGCCGCACGCCGGTCTGGTCGTGCACGTGCACGGCGCGCTCGGGGCCGGGGAGCCGCACGGCGAGCTGACCGGGGTCGCGGCGGCGGAGCGGCTGCTCGACGGGGTCGAGGTCGCCGACGGGCCGGGCGGGCGGGTCGTGGTGCTGCACAAGCTGCTGACCGACGGCGCGCTGCTCGGCGGCCGGGTCGAGCAGGTGCGCGCGGCGCTGTCCCGGCCGCGGTCGGCGGACGCCCTCGGCGAGCTCCGGGTGCAGAACGCCGAGCTCGTCCGCGCGCTCGACGCGCTGGCCGCACGGGAGGCCGAGCTGGTGCGGGCCAACGACGAGCTGGAGGAGACCAACCGCGGGGTCCTCGCCATGTACACCCAGCTCTCGGACGAGCTGGAGGAGACCAACAGCGGCGTCGTCGCCCTGTACGCGGAGCTGGACGAGCGCGGGCGGCAGCTCGCCGCCGCCAACGACGCGAAGACCCGGTTCCTGCGCAGCGTCAGCCACGAGCTGCGGGCGCCGGTGAACTCGATCCTCGGCCTGTCCTCGCTGCTCGCCGACGGCGACCTGGACGCGGACCAGCGGGTGCAGGTCGGCTACCTCGACGCCAGCGCCCGGTCGCTGCTCGGGATGGTGAACGAGCTGCTGGACCTGGCGCGCGCGGAGTCGGGCCGCCAGCACGTGCACCGGGTCCGGGTGGATCTGCGCGCGATGCTGGCGGAGCTCGCCGGCACCGTGCAGCCGCTGCTCCGCCCGGGCGTGGACCTGCGGGTCGACGTCGCGGGCGACCTCGTGCTGCACACCGACCCGGAGCTGCTGGAGCGGGTGCTGCGGAACCTGCTGACCAACGCGGCGAAGTTCACCGAGCAGGGTGCCGTGACCGTACGGGCGGGGCGCGCGGCCGACGGCCGCGCCGTGGTGGTGGCGGTCGAGGACACCGGCCTGGGCATCGCGGCGGAGCACCAGGGCGAGGTGTTCGAGGAGTTCTTCCAGGTGCCGAACCGGCTGCAGCCGTCGGTGAAGGGCACGGGGCTCGGCCTGCCGTACGCGCGCCGGGTCGCCGAGGCGCTCGGCGGGTCGCTGGAGGTCGCGAGCGAGGTCGGCCGCGGCAGCACCTTCACGCTCACGCTGGACCGGACCGACGTGCCCGCGCTCGGCCGGGTGCTCGTCGTCGACGACGAGGAGGCCGGCCGGGTCGTCCTGCGCGGCCTGCTCGCCGACGCGGCGGCCGAGGTGCTCGAGGCGCGGGACGGGGCCGAGGCCCTGGCGGTGCTCGCGTCCGCCGCGGCGCTGCCCGACGTGGTGCTGCTCGACGTGCGGATGCCCGGCACGGACGGCCCGGCGACGCTGGCGGCGCTCCGGTCGGACCCGCGGACCGCCGGGCTGCCGGTGGTGCTGATGTCGAGCGCGGAGCGCCCCGCCGTGGACGCGCCGTTCCTCGACAAGGCGGAGCTGGACGCGGCGGGCCTGGCGCGGGCGCTCCGGGCGGCGTGCGGGCCGCAGGCGCCGGCCGACGACGGCACGCCGGCGGGCGGGGCGACCCCGTGACCGCGACCGCCGAGGACCAGCGCCGCGTGCTGGTCGTCGACGACACCGAGGCGCACCGCTACGTGATGGCCAGCTGGCTGCGGCGTGCCGGCTACGCCGTGACCGAGGCCGGCACGGGCCGGGACGCCCTGGAGCTGGCCGCGGGCCACGACGCGGTCGTGCTCGACGTCAACCTGCCCGACATGTCGGGGTTCGACGTGTGCGAGCGGATCAAGGCCGACGCGGCGACCGCGGTCCCGGTGATGCACGTCTCCGCGACCTCGATCGACGCCCGGTCCCGGACGTCCGGCCTCCAGCGCGGCGCGGACGCGTACCTGGTCGAGCCGCTCGACCGCGACGAGTTCCTGGTGACCGTCGCGGCCCTCTGCCGGTCGCACGCCGCCCGGCGCGGCATCACCGAGCACGCCCGCCGGCTCGCCGACCTGGCGGCGGCGGTCGTGCCCCTCGCGTCGGCGCGGTCCCTGGACGACCTGGTGGCGGAGGCCGCCCAGGGCGGCGCCACGGTGTTCGGCGCCCCGGTCGTCGTCATCGCGACGGCGCCCGACGGCATGGCGACCCGGGTCGTCAGCCCGGGGCCGGGCCGGCCGGTGGTGCGCGGCCGCCTGCTGGCGCCCGCCACCGAGCCGCCCACGCCCGACCCCTACGACCTGCCCGCGGCCGACACCCCGGGGGTGTGGCGCGAGATGCTCGACCGGGCGGGCGTCGCGCCCACCGCGTGGCACGTCTCGCCGCTCACCGACGCGGCCGGGCGGACGATCGGCGGGTTCGCGGTCGCGACGCCGGAGCCGTTCGACGCGGAGGAGCGCGAGCTCGCCGAGCAGCTCCGGGCCGCCCTGAACGGCGCGCTGGCGACCCTGCGGTCCTACGCGCAGGAGCACCTGGTGGCGCTCACCCTGCAGCGCTCGATGCTGCCGCACACGCTGCCCTCGCCGGCGGGGGTGCGGATGGCCGCGCGGTACAGCGCGTCGGACGCGCAGCTGAGCGTGGGCGGCGACTTCTACGACGCGATCGACCTGCCCGACGGCCGGGTGGCCGTGGTGATCGGCGACGTGCAGGGGCACTCGCTCCGGGCCGCCACGGTCATGGCCCAGCTGCGGTTCTCGCTCGGCGCGTACCTGCTGGAGGGCCACCCGCCCGCGCGGGCGCTCGACCTGCTGAACACGCTGCTGCGCCGCAGCCACCCCGAGCTCGTCACGGTGTGCGTCGCGGTGCTCGACCTGCGGGACGGCACGATCGAGGTCGCGAACGCCGGCCACCTGCCGCCGCTGCTCGTCACCTCGGAGGGCGCGCGGTACCTCCGGGCGACGTCGCCGCTGCTCGGCGTCCCCGCGCCGGGGGAGCGCGCGGTGGCCCGGGTCGCGACGGACGGCCCGTGCACGCTGGTCCTGGTGACGGACGGGCTGCTCGAGCGGCGGTCCGGGCACCTGCGCGACGCGCTGGACCGGATGGCCGAGGTCGCGGCGGCGGTCGGGACGCTGGAGCCCGACGACCTGTGCGACGTGCTCCTGCGCCGGTTCGACCACGCGGACCAGGACGACGACGTGGCGGTCCTCGCGGTGCACCTCACCGGCGAGCGCGCGCCGGCCTGACGCACCGTCCTCAGCGGGACGGACGGCGGTCGGGGGCGCCCTCGCGGGCCAGGCGGAGCCAGGCGGCCAGGTCCTCGTCGTCGGCGACCGCCGCCGACTCCACCGTCAGCCACCCGCGGCCCATCGTGCGCCCGCCCATGCGGGACGGCGCCGCACCGGGGCGGTCGGCGAGCTCGTCGTGCCGGTCGGAGGCGACGCGCACGAGCAGGTCGCCGCTCCCGCGCGCGCTCGCGATCATCGCCTCGCCGAGGAAGAACGAGACGCCCCCGAACATGGGGCGGTCCGAGACCGGCGAGGTCTCGCCGGCCGCCGGACCGTCGGCGGCGGCGAGCAGGGCGCGGACGCGGGCGGCGAGGTCGGCGGTCTCCGTGCCGGTCCCGTGCGGGCGGTCGGGCGGCCGCGGCCGAGCGCGCCGGGGGACCGTGGTGTGCGGGTGGCCGGCGTCGTCCGCCGGCGTCGTGGCGCGCAGCCCCGCGGCGTCCTCCACGTAGGCGTCGCCCGACACGGGGCAGCGCCAGCGGCCGGGGCCGTCGGGCACCAGGCGCTCGCCGGCGCGACCGACCCAGCCGACGCGGCGCGCGGGCACGCCCGCGACGAGCGCGTGGTCCGGCACGTCCCGCGTCACGACCGCGCCCGCCGCGACGAGGGCCCACCGCCCGACGACCACCGGCGCCACGCAGACCGCGCGCGCACCGACGGAGGCGCCCGCGCGCACGACGACGCCCACCGCCTGCCAGTCGTGGGGCTGCTTGAGCGTGCCGTCGGGGTTAACCGCCCGGGGGTGCAGGTCGTTGGTGAGCACCGCCGCGGGCCCGACGAACGCGCCGTCCTCGAGCACGGCGGGCTCGTAGACCAGGGCGTGGTTCTGGATCTTGCACCGGTCGCCGACGCGCACGCCCGGCCCGAGGTAGGCGCCGCGCCCGACGACGCAGTCCGCGCCGACCACGGCGTCCTCGCGGACCTGGGCGAGGTGCCACACGCGGGTCCCCGGGCCCACGGCCGCGCGGGGGTCGACGTCCGCGCCGGGGGCGATCACGGGCGCGGCGGCGACCTCGGGGTCCTGGCTGGCGTCCACGCGGCCTCCCGGTGCCGCCCGCCCGGAGCCGGACGGCGCGACCCTCCGGACGATACGCACGGCCCGCGCGCCGCGGTGGTGCCGCAGCGGGTGAGAAATGTCCGGTATGCGTGACATGTCCGAATCGGGCTGGCAAGACTACGGCTACGTCAGGAGGAGGCGAGCCGCCATGGCAGATCCGCTACGGGTCGCGGTGATCGGCGCGGGGTACTGGGGCCCCCACCTTGCCCGGAACTTCCGCGCGTCGCCGGAGTGGGACCTGGTCGCGGTGTGCGACCGGGACGCGGAGCGCGCGCGCCGGGTGGTCGGCGGGCGCAGCACGGTCGAGGTCGTCACCGACGCGGCCGAGGTGCTGGCCCGGGCCGACCTGGACGCGGTCGCCGTCGCCACGCCCGCGGCCACGCACGCCGGGATCGTCCTCGCCGCGCTCGACGCCGGGAAGCACGTCCTGGTCGAGAAGCCGATCGCGGCGAACGGCGCGGACGCCCGGCGGATGGTCGCGCGCGCCGCCGAGGTCGGCCGGGTGCTGATGGTGGACCACACGTTCTGCTACACGCCCGTCGTCCGGGCGATCCGCGACCTGGTCGCCGACGGCTCGCTCGGCGACCTGCACTTCGTCGACTCGGTGCGGATCAACCTCGGGCTGGTGCAGCCGGACGTCGACGTGTTCTGGGACCTCGCCCCGCACGACCTGTCGATCCTGGACTTCGTCGTGCCGGGCGGGCTGGTGCCGACCGGCGTCGCAGCGCAGGGCGGCGACCCGCTCGGCGTCGGTCGCTCGTGCGTCGGCTACCTCACCCTGCCGCTCGCCGGCGGGGCCCTGGCGCACCTGCACGTCAACTGGCTGAGCCCGACCAAGATCCGGCAGATGGTCGTCGGCGGCAGCCGGCGCACGCTGGTCTGGGACGACCTGGCGCCGCAGCAGCGGCTCACGGTGTACGACCGGGGGGTCGACCCGGGGGAGGGCCTGCCCGACCGGACGACCGCGCGGGTGTCGTACCGGCTCGGCGACGCCTGGTCGCCCGCGCTCCCGGAGCGCGAGGCGCTGGCCGCGGTGGTGGACGAGCTCGCGGCCGCCGTGCGCGGGCGCCGGGCGCCGCTCACCGACGGCCACGCCGGGCTGCGGGTGCTCGACGTCCTGGAGTCCGCCTCGCTCAGCCTGTCGGACGGCGGCCGGCTCGTGCCGGTGGCGCGCGGCGAGCTCGTCGGGGCCGGGCCGAAGGGCCGGCGGCGGTGACCGCGGTGGCGGGTGCCCGCGTCCTGGTGACGGGCGGCGCGGGCACGGTCGGTTCGACCCTCGTCGACCAGCTGCTGGCGGCGGGCGCGGGCCGGGTGGTGGTGCTGGACGACCTGTCGCGCGGCCGGCGGGAGAACCTGGCGGCCGCCCTCGCGACGGGCCGGGTCGACCTCGTCGTCGGGGACCTGCGGGACCGGGACACCGTGCACGACGTCGTGCGCGGGGCGGACCTGGTCCTGCACCAGGCCGCCATCCGGATCACGCAGTGCGCCGAGGAGCCGCGGCTGGCGCTCGAGGTGCTGGTCGACGGCACGTTCACCGTGCTCGAGGCCGCCGCCGAGCACGGCGTCGGGAAGGTGGTCGCGGCGTCCAGCGCGTCGGTCTACGGCGCCGCGGAGGAGTTCCCGACCGGCGAGCGGCACCACCACCACAACAACGACACCTTCTACGGCGCGGCCAAGTCGTTCACCGAGGGCATGGCCCGGGCGTTCCGGGCGACGCACGGCCTCGACACCGTGATGCTCCGGTACTTCAACGTGTACGGGCCCCGGATGGACGTGCACGGCCGGTACACCGAGGTCCTGGTGCGCTGGATGGAGCGGATCGCCGACGGGCTGCCGCCGCTCGTGTTCGGCGACGGGCGGCAGACCATGGACTTCGTGCACGTCCGGGACGTGGCGCGGGCCAACGTGCTCGCGGCGACGTCCGGCGTGGTCGAGGGCGCGTACAACGTGGCGAGCGGGACGGAGACGTCCCTGCTGCAGCTGGCCGAGGCGCTGCTGCTGGTGATGGGCAGCGACCTGGCCGTCGAGCACGGGCCGGAGCGCGCGGTGAACGGGGTGCCGCGGCGGCTGGCCGACACCGCGGCCGCGCGGCGCGACCTCGGGTTCGTCGCGGAGGTCGGGCTGGAGGAAGGGCTGCGCGAGCTCGTCGACTGGTGGCGCCCGCGGCGGGCTGACGTGGCGGCGGGACGCGCGGCTGCCGCGGCGGTGGTCCCGTGAGCACGCTGCACGTGATGCGCCCGTGGCTCGGCGCCGAGGAGGTCGCCGCGGTCACCGAGGTGCTCGCCTCCGGCTGGGTGGCCCAGGGCCCTCGGGTGGCGGCGTTCGAGGACGCCTTCGCCGCGTCCCAGCGGGCCGGCCACGCGGTGGCCCTGTCGTCCTGCACCGCGGCGCTGCACCTGGCGCTCGTCGTCGCCGGGGTCCGCCCGGGCGACGACGTGGTGGTCCCGTCGTTCTCGTTCGTCGCGACGGCCAACGCGGTCGTGCACGCGGGCGCCCGGCCGGTCTTCGCGGACGTCGACCCGGGGACGGGCAACCTCACGGCGGCGACGGTCGCCGAGGCGCTCACCGCGCGCACCGCCGCGGTGGTCGCCGTCGACCAGGGCGGCGTGCCGGTCGACCTCGACGGCGTCCGGGCGCTGACCGACCCGCTCGGGATCGTGGTCGTCGAGGACGCCGCCTGCGCGGCCGGGTCGACCTATCGCGAGCTGCCGGTCGGCGCGCGGGCGGAGGTGGCGGCCTGGTCGTTCCACCCGCGCAAGGTCCTCACGACCGGCGAGGGCGGGATGCTCACCACGGGACGCGCCGACTGGTCCGCCCGGGCGCGCCGGCTGCGCGAGCACGCGATGAGCGCGTCCGCCGCCGATCGGCACGGCGCCGTGCTCGCCCCGGCGGAGGAGTACCTCGAGGTCGGCTTCAACTACCGGATGACCGACCTGCAGGCGGCGGTCGGCCTCGTGCAGCTCGGCCGGCTGCCCGAGGCGGTCGCGCGCCGCCGCGCGCTCGCCGCGGCGTACACGGCCGAGCTGGCGGACCTGCCGGCGCTGCGCCCGGTGACGGACCCGCCGTGGGGCACCGGCAACTTCCAGTCGTACTGGGTCGAGGTGCTCCCCGGGTCGCCGGTGGACCGGGACGGGCTGCTGGCCCGGCTGGCCGCGGCGGACGTGTCCGCGCGCCGGGGGATCATGGCGGCGCACCGCCAGCCCGCCTACGCCGGCGGGGACCACGGCCGGGCGCCGCTGCCCGTCACGGAGCGCCTGACGGACCGGACCCTGATCCTGCCCCTGTTCCACGAGATGACCGGCTCCGAGCAGGGCCGGGTCGTGGACGTCCTGCGGGCGGCGGTCCGGTGACCGCGGGCGGCCGGCCGCTCGTGCTGGTCGGGGCCGGCGGGCTGGCGCGCGAGGTGCTGGCGGTGGTCCGCCGGCACGGGCCGTACGAGGCGGTCGGGGTGCTGGACGACGACCCGGCGGCGCGCGGCAGCGAGCTCGGCGGCGTGCCGGTGCTCGGCGGGCTGCCCGCGCTGGCCGCGCTGCCGGACGCGGCGGTGCTCGCCTGCGTGGGCCACGGGCGGGTGCGCGCGGGGCTGGTCACCCGGCTCGCCGCGGCCGGGGTCGGCCCGGACCGGTGGGCGACGGTGGTGCACCCGTCCGTCGAGGTGCCGGGCGGCTGCACGGTCGGCGCGGGGTCGGTGCTCCTGGCCGGGGTCGTGCTGACCGCGGACGTCCGGGTCGGTCGGCACGTGGTGCTCATGCCGCACGTGACCCTGACGCACGACGACGAGGTGCGGGACGCCGCGACGCTCGCCGCCGGGGCGACGCTCGGTGGCGGGGTGCGGGTCGGCCCGCGCGCGTACCTCGGGATGCGCTCGGCCGTGCGGGAACGGGTCCGGGTCGGGGCGGGCGCGACGCTCGGCATGGGCGCGGTGCTGCTGACGGACCTGCCGGACGGCGAGACCTGGGCGGGCGTGCCGGCGCGGCCCCTGCACCGGGCGGTGGACGGGCACGTGCACGGGGTCCGCGACCCCGGGAGCCGCGACGAGAGGGCGGTGCGCGCATGAGGATCCCCCTGGTCGACCTGGCGGCCCAGCAGGCGGAGGTGCACGAGGAGGTGCGCGCCGGGCTGGACGAGGTGTTCGCGACCGCCGCGTTCGTCGGCGGCCCCGCGGTCGGGCGGTTCGAGGCGGCCTACGCGGCGGCGGTCGGGGCGCGGCACTGCGTCGGCGTCGCGAACGGCACGGACGCCCTGGAGCTCGCGCTGCGCGCCGTGGGGGTCGGGCCGGGCGCCGAGGTGGTGCTGCCGGTCAACACGTTCGTCGCCACCGCCGAGGCCGTCTCGCGGATCGGCGCGGTGCCGGTGCTCGTCGACGTGGACCCGGCGCACCTGCTGGTGGACCCGGCGGCCGTGCGCGCCGCCGTCGGCCCGCGCACCGCCGCCGTCGTGCCGGTGCACCTGTTCGGCCAGGTCGCGCCGGTCGAGGAGCTGGCGAAGATCGCCGCCGACGCCGGGGTGCCGCTGGTGGAGGACGCGGCGCAGGCGCAGGGCGCCCGGCGGCACGGGCGTCCCGCGGGGGCGCTGGGGCTGGCGGCGGGCACGAGCTTCTACCCGGGCAAGAACCTCGGCGCGGCCGGCGACGCCGGCGCCGTCACCACGGACGACGCCGAGGTCGCGCACCGGGTGCGCGCGCTCGCCGGGCACGGCAGCACGCAGAAGTACCGGCACGACGTCGTCGGGATGAACTCGCGGCTCGACACGGTGCAGGCGGTGGTGCTGGAGGCCAAGCTGCAACGGCTCGCCGGGTGGAACGAGCGCCGGCGCGCGGCAGCGGCCCGGTACGACGCGCTGCTGCAGGACCTGCCCGGGGTGCAGCCGCCGCGGACGGACCCGGCGAACGAGGACGTCTGGCACCTCTACGTCGTGCAGGTGGACGACCGCGACCGGGTGCTGGCCGCGCTGCACGCGGCGGGCGTCGGCGCGGGCGTGCACTACCCGGTGCCGCTGCACCTGACCGGGGCCTACCGGCACCTCGGGCGCGGGCGCGGGGCGTTCCCGGTGGCCGAGGCCGCGGCGGACCGGATCCTGTCGCTCCCGATGCACCCGCACCTGACCGCGGTGCAGCAGGAGGAGGTCGTCGAGGTGCTGGGGAGGGCGGTCGCGTGAGGATCCTCGTCTACCCGGGCGTGATGGAGGTCGGCGGCAGCCAGCTCAACGCCGTCCAGCTCGCGCACGAGGTCGCCCGCGCCGGGCACGACGTGCTGATGTTCGGGCCGGACGGCGACCTGGTGCCGCTCGTGGGTGCGCTCGGGCTGGAGTACGTCCGCGCCCCGCAGGAGGGCCGGTGGCCGTCCCCGCGGAACATGGCCGCCCTGCGCCGGCTCGTGGTCGACCGCGGCGTCGACGTGGTGCACGGGTACGAGTGGGGGCCGTCGGTCGACCTGGCGTTCGGCCCGCACCGCCGGCTCGGCACGCCCCTGGTCACGACGGTGCTGTCGATGGACGTGCCCGACCACGTGCCGCGGCACGAGCCGCTGGTCGTCGGGACCCGCCGGCTGCACGAGCAGCAGCGCGTGCTCCGGGACCGGGTGCACCTGATCGAGCCGCCGATCGACACCGAGCGGGACGCCCCCGGCGCCGCGGGGCCGGACGCGCGGGCGCTGCTCGGCCTGCGCCCGGACGACCTGGTCGTGTCCGTCGTCGGGCGGCTGTCGACGGACCTGGGCAAGGCGGACGGGGTGGCCGCGGCGATCGACGTCGTGGGTCGGCTGGCCGCCGGCCCGGCGGCGCGCGCGCGGGCGGCCGCCGGAGCCGGACCGCTGCGGCTCGTCGTCGTCGGCACGGGGCCCGAGCAGGCGCGGGTGGCCGCCCGCGCGGACGCCGTGAACGCGGCCGCCGGCGAGCAGGTCGTGGTGGTGACCGGCCAGCTCCTCGACCCCCGCGCGGCGTACGACGCGGCGGACGTGGTCCTCGGCATGGGCTCGTCCGTGCTGCGCGGCATGGCGTTCGGCAAGCCCGTCGTCGTGCAGGGCGACCGCGGGGCGTGGCGCGCGCTGACCCGGGACACGCTCGGCGGCTTCCTGCACGGCGGCTGGCTGTGCGAGGGCCCCGGCGACGGCGCCGACCTGGAACGGGACCTGGTGCCGCTGCTCGCGGACCCCGGCCTGCGGGCGCAGCGCGGCGTGCTCGGGCGGGGGGTGGTGGTCGACGCGTACGGCCTCGTGGCGGCGGGCCGGCGGCAGGAGGCGGTGTACGCCGACGCGGTCGCGGTGCGGCCGAGCGAGGCGGTGCGCCGGGAGGCGCTGCGGCGGTGCGCGGTCGACGTGGTGAAGTTCAAGGCGTCCCTGGCGCGGCAGCGGGCGGTCGCCGGTGCCCAGGCGTGGGCCGGGGCGGGGGCCGGGTCGGCGACGGGCCCGGGCGCCGGGACGGGCTCGCACGACGGGTCGGGCACCGGTCCGCGCGGCCCGGGCCGGCCGGGGGACCGGCCGGCCG
>NZ_JAHVCI010000072.1:0-15705 GCF_019265565.1 Cellulomonas sp. PS-H5 | reverse complement strand
GGGCGGCGCGGCCCGTCGTGGGGCGGCGCGGGCGGCCCAGCGCCCGACGCGACGGCCGCGGCCCTCGCGCGGGTCAGCGGGCGGCGTCGGCGCGGGCCACCGCGGCGTCCAGGGCCGCCAGGTACCGATCCGGGGCCTCGCGGCGGATGTTGTGCCCCGCGTCCGGGAACGCGACGTGGGTCAGCCGGTCGCCGAGCAACTCCGCCGCCCGCGCCGCCTGACGGTCCGTCACGACCCCGAGCCCCGGATCCGCGGTGAGCAGCGTGACCGGCACCCGGACGTCCGCGAGCGCCTCGACCCAGTCCCGGCCGAGCCAGTCGTGCGGCACCTCGGCGAGCCGCGGGTCGACCTGCGCCTTCGCCTCCGCCCAGCCGAGGACCTCCGCCTCGGACCACCGCGGGTTGTCGAGGCGACCGCGCGCGGCGATCTGCTCGACCGTGCGGCCCTGGACGGCGGCGATCGCCGGGGCGAGCCAGTCCGGGACGCCGCCCGGGGTCCGCTCGCCGCCGCCGCCCGCGCCGCCCGGCACGGTGCGTGCCGCGCCGTCGTCGCGCACCGCGTCCCACGCGCCCGGCCCGGCCGCGCCACCCGCCGCACCGCCGTCGCGCACCGCGTCGCGCGCCCCACCCGGCCCGGCGACGTCGCCCGCGGCGACGGCGACGCCGACCACCGACCCGTCCGCTCCGGGCGCGTCCACGCCCTCCGACTTCGCGGTCCGCCACGCCGGGTCCTCGAGCACCAGGCCCGCGACCAGCTCGGGGGCGGTCAACGCCAGCTCCTCCGCCGTCACCCCGCCCATCGAGTGCCCGACGACGAGCGCGGGCCCGAGGTCGAGAGCCCGCAGCGCCTCGGCGGCGTCGGCCGCGAGCGCCGCGACGGTGAACGGCTCGTCCGGCAGCGGCGTGCCGCCGTGGCCGCGGGCGTCCAGCGCGACGACCGCCCGACCGTCGCCCGCGTACCGCGGCAGGACGGTCGGCCAGCACGTCGACGCGTCGGTGAGCCCGTGCAGCAGCACGACCGGCACCGGTCGTGCGCTCACCGGCGGGCGGTCCCGTCGACGGCGTGCGGCTCGATCGCCGCGATCTCCTCGGCCGTCAGCGGCTCGGCCCGGAGGGCGGCGACGTTGTCCTCGAGCTGGGCCACCGACGACGCCCCGATGAGCGCCGACGTGACCCGCTGGTCGCGCAGCACCCAGGACAGCGCGAGCTGCGCGAGCGACTGCCCCCGCGCCTCGGCGATCGCGTTCAGCGCCCGCGCCCGCTCCAGGTAGGTGTCGCCGATCTGCTCGGGCGACAGGAACCGGCTGGTCGCGGCCCGCGAGTCCGCCGGCACCTCGCCCGACAGGTACCGGCCGGTGAGCAGCCCCTGCGCGAGCGGGGAGAACACGATCATCCCGATGCCGAGGTCGCCCACCGCGTCGAGCAGCGACTCCCTCTCTCCCTCGGCGACCTGCTCCACGTGCCGGTTGAACATCGAGTACGACGGCTGGTGGATGAGCAGCGGGGTGCCCAGGTCGGCGAGGATCCGCGCGGCCTCGCGGGTGGCCGACGGCGAGTAGTTCGAGATGCCCGCGTACAGCGCCTTGCCGCTGGTCACCGCGGTGTGCAGCGCGCCCATCGTCTCCTCGAGCGGGACGGACGGGTCCGGCCGGTGCGAGTAGAAGACGTCGACGTAGTCCAGGCCGAGCCGGCGCAGCGACTGGTCGAGCGAGGACAGCAGGTACTTGCGCGAGCCGCCGTCGCCGTACGGGCCGGGCCACATGTCGTAGCCGGCCTTGGAGGAGATGACGAGCTCGTCGCGGTACGGGCCGAGGTCCTGCACGAGGTGCCGGCCGAAGTTCTCCTCCGCGGAGCCGTACGGCGGGCCGTAGTTGTTCGCGAGGTCGAAGTGCGTGATGCCGAGGTCGAACGCCCGGCGGAGGACCGCGCGCTGCGTCTCCAGCGGGTTCACGTCGCCGAAGTTGTGCCACAGCCCCAGCGACAGGGCGGGCAGGTCGAGCCCGCTGCGTCCGGTGCGGCGGTAGGGCATCGCGTCGTACCGGTCGTCGGCGGCACGGTAGACAGGGATCGTCGGCATCGTCGTCCTCTCGGGGGTGCGGGGCCCTCGCCCCACCGCCCCCACGCTAGCCCCCGCCACCCACGTCCACGCAGGTCGGGGCCCCGGGCGTCGGACCCCCGCCCCACCGGTGAGAGGATCACCGGCGTGCTGCACGTCGTGTTCTTCGAGCCCCGCATCCCCGGCAACACCGGCAACGCCATCCGGCTGGCCGCCGCCACCGGGGCGACGCTGCACCTGGTGGAACCGCTCGGCTTCGTGATGGACGAGCCGCGCCTGAAGCGGGCCGGCCTGGACTACCACGACCTCGCGCACGTCGTCGTGCACCCCGACCTGGACGCCTGCATGACGGCGCTCGCCCCCGCGCGGGTGTTCGCGTTCACCACGCACACCGAGCGCCGGTACACCGACGTCGAGTACCGGGACGGGGACGTGCTCATGTTCGGCCCCGAGCCGACCGGCCTGCCGCCCGAGGCGCTGGAGCACCCGGCCGTGACGGGCCTGCTGCGCATCCCGATGCAGCCCGGCCGCCGGTCCCTCAACCTCACGAACGCCGCATCCACGGCTGTCTACGAGGCCTGGCGGCAACTAGGCTTCCCGGGCGGGATCTGACGGGTCGACTGATCCGGTCTCACCCACCGGACCCCGCCGTGCGAGGAGGCACAGGCTTCGGCATGCTCGCGCGTCGTCGTGCCGTCGTCCGAGGGAGTCCCCGTGGCCATCAGCAACCGCAGCGTGCTGCGCCGGAAGTCCGTGGAGGACTCGCTGGCGTCGGTCGAGGACCCGGACCGGTCCCTCAAGCGCTCGCTCACGGCCTGGGACCTCGCGGTCCTGGGCGTCGCCGTCGCCGTCGGCGCGGGCATCTTCTCGGTCGGCGCGACCGCCGCCGCGAACTACGCCGGCCCGGGCGTGATCATCTCGTTCCTCATCGCCTCGGTCGTCTGCGCGCTGGCGATCATGTGCTACGCCGAGTTCGCGTCGACGCTGCCCGTCGCCGGGTCGGCGTACACGTTCTCGTACGCCACCGCGGGCGAGCTCGTCGCCTGGATCATCGGCTGGGACCTCATCCTCGAGATGCTGCTCGCCGCGGCGGTGATCGCGAAGTTCTGGGGCGTGTACCTGTCGGACGCGTTCGGCCTGTTCGGCATCGACGTGCCGACGACGCTGGAGCTCGGGCCCGTCGACCTCGACTGGGGACCGGTGCTGGTCGTCGCGGTGTTCACGGCGCTGCTCGCCGTCGGCACCAAGCTCAGCACCCGCGTGAACAGCATCTTCACGATCATCAAGGTCGCGATCACGCTGTTCGTCATCGTCGCCGGGTTCTTCTACGTGCGCGCCGAGAACTACTCGCCGTTCATCCCGCCGTCGCAGCCCGCGGAGTCCGCGTCCGGCCTGGAGCAGCCGCTGTTCGGCTTCCTGTCCGGCTTCGACCCGTCGCAGTACGGCGTCATGGGCATCCTGTCCGGCGCCGCCCTGGTGTTCTTCGCGTTCATCGGCTTCGACGTCGTGGCGACCACGGCCGAGGAGACCAAGAACCCGCAGCGCGCGGTGCCCCGCGGCGTCCTGGGCGGTCTGGCGATCGTCACGGTGCTCTACATCCTGGTCACCGTCGTCGTCACCGGCATGGTGTCGTACACCGAGCTCGCCGCGTCCGACTCGCCCTCGCTGACCACCGCGTTCGTCCTGGTCGGCGCCGACTGGGCGGGCAAGGTGATCTCGATCGGCATCCTCATCGGGTTGACGTCCGTGATCATGGTGCTGCTGCTCGGCCTCACCCGGATCGTGTTCGCGATGAGCCGCGACGGCCTGCTCCCCCGCGGCATCTCCCGCACCTCGCACAAGTACAAGACCCCGATCCGGCTGCAGGTCGGCGTCGGCATCATCGTCGCCCTCATCGCCGGCCTCTCCGAGGTCGAGCGACTCGAGGAGATGATCAACATCGGCACCCTGTCGGCGTTCGTGCTGGTGAGCTTCGGCATCCCGATCCTGCGCCGCACCCGCCCCGACCTGAAGCGCGGGTTCCGGGTGCCGTGGTCGCCTGTGCTGCCGATCCTCGCCGGCGTGGCCTGCCTGTGGCTGATGACCAACCTGACGGTGCTCACCTGGGTCCGGTTCGCGGCGTGGCTGGCCGTCGGCCTCGCGATCTACGCCGTGTACTCGTACCGGCACTCGCGGGTCGGCAAGGGCGAGGCGCCCGACCCTGCGGACGACCTGCCCGCGCCCGCCGGCGGGCACTGACCCCGGCACGCGCGGACGCAGGGACCGGGACGATGGCGTCGCTCGCCGACCGGCCGCGGTTCCACGCCGAGTCCGTCGAGGACTGGCGGGCGTGGCTCGCGGAGCACCACGCCACGTCGGACGGCGTGTGGCTGGTGCGCTGGAAGCCCGGCTCCGGGCGGCCGACGTTCGGCTACGAGGAGATGGTCGCCGAGGCGCTGGCGGTCGGCTGGATCGACGGCCAGGCGTGGGCGCCGGACCCGGACAGCACCCGGCAGTGGTTCGCGCCCCGGCGGCGCGGGAGCGGCTGGTCCCGGCTGAGCAAGGAGCGGGTGGCGCGGCTGGAGGCGGCCGGGCGGATGGGGCCGGCCGGCGCCGCCGTGGTCGCCGCCGCGCGCGCCGACGGCTCGTGGACGCTGCTCGACGACGTCGAGGACCTGGTGGTGCCGCCGGACCTCGCGGCGGCTCTGGACGCCCTGCCGGGGGCGCGGGCGCACTGGGACGGGTTCGCTCCGAGCGCCCGCAAGGTCGTGCTGCGGTGGTTGGTCGACGCCCGCCGCCCCGAGACGCGGGCGGCACGGGTGGCCGAGACGGCGGCCCGGGCGGCGGAGGGAGTGCCGGCGCGGCGGTGACGCGTCCTCGGGCTCGCGCGGGGCCGCGGTGGGATGCGTCCGCGCGGTCCGGCGTCGACGGACCCTGAGGTCGCGCCGCCGCCCGGCGCCGGGTCACCCGCGCGGGACGCCCTGGCGCACGCGCTTCGCGAGCGCCTCGTACGTCGAGCCGGGTCCCTCCCAGCGCGACTCGACGAACCACGTCGCGCCCGCCTCGGCGAGCGCCGCGGCCCGGTCCTGCGCCTCGGCCGGGTCCTCGGGCAGGACGCCCTGGAGGACGATCTCGTAGGGGCCGGCGTCGGGGGCACGGTGCCCGCGCACCCACGCGGCGATCTCCGCGACCTCCGCCGGGCCGAGCTCGTCCATCGCGCGGTCGCCGCGCAGCTGCGGGACCAGGCCGTCGTACCGCACCGCCCGCCCCATGGACCGCTCGCTGGGGTAGGCGCCGACCACCCAGATCGGCACGCGGGGGCGCTGCACCGGCCGCGGCAGGAACCGCAGGTCGGAGACGCGGTGGTGCGTGCCCCGGTAGGAGAACGTCTCCCCGCCGAACGCCAGGTCGAGGATCGCGAGGTGGTCGTCGAGGAGCTCGGCACGTTCGCGCGTGCTCGTGAGCTCGCCCTCGACGCCCGCGAACGCGCGGTCGACCGGCACGCCCAGCCCCGCGGGGATCACGAGGCGGCCGCCCGAGAGGTGGTCGACGGTCAGCGCCTGCCGCGCGACGACCCACGGCCGGCGCCGCGGCAGCGCGAACACCAGCGCGCCCAGCGTGATCCGCTCCGTGCGGACGGCGGCGGCCGCGAGCACCGCCCACGGGTCCCACACGTCGCCGTCGACCCCGATGTCGACCGCGTCCCAGGTGAAGTACCCGTCCCAGCCCGCGTCCTCCGCCTCGGCCGCCAGCCCGACCAGCTGGTCGACCGTGCCGAACGTCCCGACGATGCCGAACTTCATCGCGTCCCCCTCGCCGCCGTGCTCGACCGTGGTGCTGCGTCCGCCACGCTACCGACGACCTCCGACACGGCCGCCCGCCGGCCCCGGCGCCACCGCGTGGTCAGGCGGGGCCGGCCGCGGGCGCGGCGCCCGGCCCGGCGTCGGCACCCGGCCCGGCGTCGCCCCCCGGCCCGGCGTCGGCGCCCGCGGCGAGGTCCCGCACGACCCGCTCCCGCAGCTCGGTGACGATCCGCTCCTCGGCGTCGTAGTACGCCAGCCCCCAGTCGGCGACCATCGCCGGGTACCGCACCTCCGCCCGGTCACCGAGCATGGCCCGGACCCCGGACAGGTCCCGCCGCCGCTCGGCGAGCGCCGCGACGTAGTCGTCGAGCATGTCCCGCACCGTCGCCGGGTCGACCAGGTGCCCCATGAGCAGCCGCAGGGCGACCGGGTGCTTGAGCACGGGGAAGTCCGCCGGAGTCTCCGCGAGCCACGACCGCAGCGTCCGGTCGCCGGCGTCCGTGATCGCGTACCGGGTGGTGCGGCGCCCCGGCGGTCCCGCGGGGTCGGGCACCGCACGCACGAGACCGGCCGCCTCCAGCCGCGCCACCTCGGAGTACACCTGGCTCATCGCCGGGGCGACCCAGTAGTAGCGCAGGGTCCGGTCGGCGCGCTGCTTGAGCTCGTACGCGGTGACGGTCGTGTCGGTCCGGCCGGCGAACATCAGCAGGCCGAGCAGCGCGAAGCCGGTCGGGGTCGGCGCGGGCGTCGTGCCCGCGTCCCCCGCGTCGCCGGATCCGTCCGGGGAAACCGTTGCCTCCACCACGCCTGCCAACCTACGCTGGTCGCGTTGTTCCTACTAGGAATAGAAGGCACCCGTCGTCGGGTCCTCGTCCTCGTGCCGCCGCCGGCCGAGCAGCCGCACCGCCGCACCGCACCCCGCCCCGACCCGCGCGCCGTGCGCCGGCGGGTCCCCGACGGAAGGCACCGCCCATGACGACCGCGATCGAGACCGCGGGCCTGGTCAAGCTGTTCAAGGACACCCGCGCCGTCGACGGCATCGACCTGCAGGTCGCCGCCGGCGGCGTGCACGGCTTCCTCGGCCCGAACGGCGCCGGGAAGACCACCACCATCCGGATGCTCGCCACCCTGCTCCGCCCCGACGCCGGCAGCGCCCGGGTGCTCGGCCGCGACGTGGTGCGCGACGCCGACGAGGTGCGCAGCCGTGTCGCGCTCACCGGGCAGTTCGCGTCGGTCGACGAGGACCTGACCGGCCGGGAGAACCTCGTGCTGGTGTCCCGCCTGTACGGCTTCTCCCGCACCGCCGCCCGCGCCCGGGCGGACGAGCTGCTCGACGCCTTCGGGCTCGCGGACGCTGCCGACCGGCAGGTGAAGAAGTTCTCCGGCGGCATGCGGCGGCGGATCGACATCGCCGCGAGCATCGTGGTGACCCCCGAGCTGATCTTCCTCGACGAGCCGACGACCGGGTTGGACCCGCGCAGCCGGAACCAGGTGTGGGACATCGTCCGGGCGATGGTCGCGTCGGGGACGACGGTGCTGCTGACGACGCAGTACCTGGACGAGGCCGACCAGCTCGCCGACCGCATCTCGGTGATCGACGCCGGGAAGGTGATCGCCGAGGGCACGCCGGGCCAGCTCAAGGCCTCCGTGGGCGCGAGCGCGCTGCACGTCCGGCTGCTCAACCCCGACGACCGGCCCCGCGCCCGGGCGGTGCTGGAGCGGGCCCTCGGCACGGCCGTCACGGAGGACGCCGACCCCGCGGCGCTGACCGCGAGCGTCGACTCCTCGGCGCCGGCCATGCGCGGCATCGCGGCCCTCGAGGCCACGGACGTGCCGGTGGCGCAGTTCTCGCTCGGCCAGCCGTCGCTGGACGAGGTGTTCCTGGCCCTGACCGGCCACCCGGCCGAGTCCGCGGGCACCGACGACGAGGCGGCCGCCGAGCGTGACGCCGCCGCGAGGGGGGCGGCATGAGCGTCGACGACACCCGGACCACCACGGCCGGGACGACCACGGGCACCGCGACCGACGAGGTCGCCACCGCGGCCGTCCGCGGCGTCCTCGCCTCCGGCACGCGACCCGACCGGCCGTCCGGCCTCACGACCTCGCTGACGTTCGGCTGGCGCGCGCTGCTCAAGATCAAGCACGTCCCCGAGCAGCTGTTCGACGTCACCGTGTTCCCGGTGATGATCACGCTGCTGTTCACGTACCTGTTCGGCGGCGCGATCGCGGGCAGCGTGGACGACTACATCCAGTTCCTGCTGCCCGGGATCCTGGTCCAGGGCGTCATCATGATCACGATGTACACGGGCGTCACGCTCAACACCGACATCCAGAAGGGTGTGTTCGACCGGTTCCGGTCGCTGCCGATCTGGCGGCCGTCGGCCCTCGTCGGGATGCTGCTCGGCGACGCGGTACGGTTCACGATCGCCTCGGTCGTGATCGTGGCGCTCGGCCTGCTGATCGGGTTCCGCCCGGAGGGCGGCGCGCTCGGCGTGCTGGCGGGGGTCGCGCTGCTCCTGCTGTTCGCGTTCGCCTTCGGCTGGATCTGGACGTTCCTCGCCCTGGTGCTGCGGACGCCGAACGCGGTCATGGGCGTGTCGATGATGGTGATCACCCCGCTCACGTTCGGGTCGAACATCTTCGTCGACCCGTCGACGATGCCGGGCTGGCTGCAGGCCTTCGTGGAGGTGAACCCGGTCTCGGACCTGGTGACCGGGGTGCGCGGGCTGATGAACGGCACGCCCGTCGGGGACCACGTGGTCGTCACGCTGGTGTGGGCCCTCGCGCTCGTCGCGGTGTTCGGGCCGCTCACCATGCGGCGGTACGCCCGCTGAGAGCCGGCGCGGGCGGGTGGGGCCCGGCGGCGCGTCGACGGGGGGTCGACGTACCGTGACGGTGCCCCGCCCGCCCGCGCCACCTGGAGCCGCCCGTGTTCACCACTCGTCCCGAGCTCGTCGGCACGCACGGCATGGTCGCCTCGACGCACTGGCTCGCCAGCGCCGTCGGGCAGTCCGTCCTCGAGCGGGGCGGCAACGCGTTCGACGCGGCCGCGGCGGCCGGGTTCACGCTGCAGGTGGTCGAGCCGCACCTGAACGGCCCCGGCGGCGACGCCCCGATCATCGGGCACCGGGCCGCGGACGGGCACACGTTCGTCGTCTGCGGCCAGGGCACCGCCCCCGCGGCGGCGACGATCGAGGCGTACACCGACCAGGGGCTCGAGGTCGTCCCGGGCACCGGCCACCTCGCGGCGGTCGTCCCGGGTGCGTTCGGCGCGTGGCTCGACCTGCTCGCGCGGTACGGCACCCTGCCGCTCGCCGACGTCCTCTCCCCCGCGATCGGCTACGCCCGCGACGGCTACCCCCTCGTGCCCGCGGCGGTGCGCACGATCCGGACCGTCGAGCGGCTGTTCGCCGAGCACTGGCCGACGTCCGCCGAGGTGTACCTCCCGGGCGGCGACGTCCCCGGGGCCGGCGCCCGGTTCCGGAACCCCGCGCTGGCGGACACCTACGAGCGGGTGCTCGCCGAGGCGCGGGCCGCGGGCGCGGACCGGCTCGCGCAGATCGAGGCGGCGCGGCGGGCGTTCTACGAGGGGTTCGTCGCGGAGGCGGTGGCGGCGTTCGTGCGGGAGCCGGTGCTCGACTCGTCCGGCTCGGCGCACGCAGGGCTCCTGACGGCCGACGACCTCGCGGCCTGGCGGGCCACCGAGGAGCCGACCGTCGCGGTCGACTTCGCGGGCGTGCAGGTGCACAAGACCGCGGCCTGGGGCCAGGGGCCGGTCCTGCTGCAGCAGCTGCGGATGCTGGAGGAGCTCGGCGTCGCCGACGCGGACCTCGGGTCGGCGGAGCTGGTGCACACCGCGCTCGAGGTGACCGACCTGGCGTTCGCGGACCGGGAGGCCTGGTACGGCGACCCCGCGGACGGGGACGTGCCGATCGAGGCGCTGCTGTCCCGGTCGTACGCGGCGGAGCGGGCGCGGCTGGTCGGGCCGACGGCGTCGGACGGGGTGCGGCCGGGGTCGCCGGACGGCCGTGCGCCGCGGCTGGCCGCGTTGTTCGGGGCGCCGTCCACCGGCACGGACGGCTCGCCGGTGTGGCCCGGGCGGTACGAGGACGCCGCGGGCGGGCCGGCGCTGGGGACGGGCGAGCCGACGCGGGGTCCTGGGCCGGCGGGCGCGGCGGCGGTCGACGGGCCCGCGCTCGACGTCCGCCCGTCCGGGGAGACCCGTGGCGACACCTGCCACGTCGACGTCGTCGACCGCTGGGGGAACATGGTGTCGGCCACCCCGTCGGGCGGCTGGCTGCAGAGCTCGCCCGTCGTCCCCGGCCTCGGGTTCGGCCTGCCGACCCGCGCGCAGATGTTCTGGCTCGAGCCCGGGCTGCCGTCGTCGCTCGCACCCGGTCGCCGCCCGCGGACGACGCTGAGCCCGGGCCTGGTGCTCCGCGACGGCGGCGGGTTCGCGTTCGGCACGCCCGGCGGCGACCAGCAGGACCAGTGGACGATCCCGTTCCTGCTGCACCACCTGCTCGGCGGGCTCGACCTGCAGGCCGCGATCGACGCGCCCGGCTGGCACTCCACGCACGTGCCGTCGTCGTTCCACCCGCGCACGAGCACGCGGCGGGGCGTCGAGGCGGAGGCGCGCCTGGGGGCCGATGTGCTGGCCGAGCTGGGCCGGCGCGGGCACGTCGTGCGGGACGCGGGGCCGTGGAGCCTCGGCCGGGTCAGCGCGGCGGGCGTGCGGCCGGACGGGCTGCTGCACGCGGGCGCCAACCCGCGCGGCATGCAGGGCTACGCCGCGGGCCGCTGACCCCGGCCCATCCGCCGTCCCGCCCCGGACGCCTCGCCGCTGCTGCCTGAGTGGAACGTCGTGACGGACACGCCGACGGCGGGGGAGGGCCACCAAAGCCCACAGGGGGGCCCCGGGGGGGCGGGGCCGCCCCCCGGCTGCGGCGTGTGTTCATGGTTCTGCCGGACCCGCCGTCGGCGTGTCCGTCACGACGTTCCACTGTCGGGGCCGCGGGGAGGACGTGCCGGGCGAGGTGATCACCCTCACATCACCCGGGGAACAAGTTGCCCAGCGCAACCGTTGTGATAGTTTGCCTGCTGCAACCAATGAAAGAGGTCCCCGCCGTGCCCAGCACCCCCGCCTACCGCGTGCTCATCGACGCCATCGCGCGTCTGCAGCGCGTGCAGCGCGAGGTCGGCACCGAGCTGGCGCGCGACCTCGATTGCCCCCGCGCCGCCCTCAGCCTGCTCTGGCTGCTGGACAAGGTCGGCGAGCTGGGCATCGGCGACGTGGCGCAGCACCTGCACGTCGACATCTCGGTCGCGAGCCGGCAGGCCAGCCAGCTGGTCGAGTCCGGCTACGCCGAGCGCACCACCCCCGACGCGCCGGGCACCGACCGCCGCGTCCGCACGGTCCGGCTCACCGAGCGCGGCAGGGCGTTCACGGCCGACACCAAGGTCGCGATGGACGCGCGGGCCGCCGAGGCGTTCAGCGCCTGGACGCCCGCCGAGCTGGCCGAGGCGTCCACGGTCCTCGAGCGGATCGCGGACACGATGGCCGAGTTCGGCACGCGCCCCGCCGCCGACCCGGTCCCGACGGGCACCCCGGCCGACGACCCCCGCGCGCCGGCGCTCGCCGCAGCGGCCACCTGACCGACCCCGGTCGGTGCGCAGCCGCGCGCACCGGCCCCCGCAGCACGCGACCGCACCGGCCGCGCCGCACCACCACCACGTCCGCCGACGGCGCCGGGCACCGCATCCCAGGGCGAAAGCAGAGTTCACGCATGAGCAGCACCACCCGGGCCGAGAGCCCGACCGTCGACCGCGGGCCCGCGCCCGCGATGAACCACCGGCAGGTGATGGAGGCCCTCTCCGGCATCCTGCTCGGCATGTTCGTGTCCATCCTGGCCACGAGCGTCGTGTCGAGCTCCCTGCCGAAGATCGTCAGCGACCTCAAGGGGTCGCAGTCGTCCTACACCTGGGTCGTCACCGCGACCCTCCTCACCACCACGATCACCACCCCGATCTGGGGCAAGCTCGCCGACCTGGTGAACCGCAAGCTCCTCATCCAGATCGCGCTGGTCATCTCCGTGCTGTCGTCCGCGGCGGCCGGCTTCTCGCAGACCGTCGGCTTCCTGATCAGCATGCGCGCCCTGCAGGGCATCGGCGCCGGCGGCCTCACCGCCCTCGCCACGGTCCTGATGGCCGACATCCTCAGCCCCCGCGAGCGTGGCCGGTACATGGGCCTCATGGGCGGCATCATGGGCATCGGCATGGTCGGCGGCCCGCTGCTCGGCGGCGTCATCACCGACAGCCTGTCCTGGCACTGGAACTTCTTCGTCGGTCTGCCGTTCGCGGTCGCCGCGATCATCGTGCTGCAGCGCACGCTGCACCTGCCGCAGATGGCCCGCAAGGTCGTGCGGATCGACTACTGGGGCGCCGCGCTCATCTCCGTGGGCATCGCCTCGCTGCTGCTGTGGGTCACCTTCGCCGGCGACAAGTTCGACTGGCTGTCGTGGCAGACGGCCGTCATGGTGATCGGCGCCCTCGTGGTGCTGGCGATCGCCGTCCTGGTCGAGAACAAGGTCGCGGACCCGATCATCCCGATGCACCTGTTCAAGAACCGCACCGTCGTCCTGTCCGTCATCGCGTCGGTCGCGGTCGGCGTGGCGATGTTCGGCACCTCGGTGTTCCTCAGCCAGTACATGCAGGTGGCGCGCGGCAAGACCCCGACGCAGTCCGGCCTGCTGACGATCCCGATGATCCTCGGCCTGTTCCTGTCGTCGACGATCGCCGGGCGGTTCATCACCAAGTACGGCCGCTACAAGGGCTTCATGATCGCGGGCGGCGTGCTGCTGACCGGCGGCCTGGCCCTGATGGGCACCATCCGGTACGACACCAGCTTCGTCCTGGTCGGCCTGTTCATGTTCGTCATGGGCGCCGGCGTCGGCATGCTGATGCAGAACCTGGTCCTCGCGGTGCAGAACATCCTGGACGTCTCCGAGACCGGCTCCGGCACGGCGACCGTGGCGTTCTTCCGGACCCTCGGCGGCGCGATCGGCGTCTCGGCCCTCGGCGCGGTGCTCGGCAACCGGATCACCGGCTACCTCACCGACGGCCTAATGTCCGCGGGCATCGACCCCGCCGCGCTCGGCGGCGGCACCACCTCGGTGCCCGACGTCTCCACGCTGCCGGAGCCGGTCAAGACGATCGTCGAGTCGTCCTACGGCCACGGCATCGCGGACCTGTTCCTCATCGCGGTCCCGCTGGGCGTCATCGCCCTGATCGCGGTGCTGTTCCTCAAGGAGGTGCCGCTCGGCCGCCGGTCCGGCGTCGAGCAGCTGCTCGACCAGGAGCAGACCGGCGAGGCCGTCCTGGCCGAGGCCGGCACCCCCGGCGCCCAGCAGGCGGTCGGCCAGCAGGCCGAGGCCGAGCTGACGGACGCCCAGCAGGGCACCCCGGCCCACCGGGCCTGACCACCGCGGGGCGTCCCGCGACACGACGCGAGGCGCCCGGCCGTCCCACCGACGGCCGGGCGCCGCGCGTCGTCCACAATGGGTCGGTGGACACCCCGACCGACCCCGTCGCGCGCATCGAGTCCGAGCCCGGGGGGGCGGCCCCCCACCCGCCCCCCGGCGCCCCGCGGGCCCCCCCCCGGCGGGGCGCCTCGCGTCGTCCACAATGGGTCGGTGGACACCCCGACCGACCCCGTCGCGCGCATCGAGTCCGAGCTCGGGCTGCTGCTCCGCCGTGCGCGCGCCTCGGCCGAGCGCCTCGCCCGCGAGGTGCACCCCGACCTCGAGCCCTCGGCGTACCCGCTGCTGGTCCGGATCGAGCGCGAGCCCGACGTGCGGGCCAGCGAGCTCGCCGAGCACATCGGCGTCGGCCGCGGCACGATGTCGCGCCAGCTCGGGCGCCTGGAGCAGCTCGGGCTCATCGAGCGCCGGCCCGACCCCGACGACTCGCGCGGGCAGCTCATCCGCGTCACGGCCGAGGGCGCGCGCCGGGTGGACGCGGCGCGGGTCGCGCGGCGGGCCTACCTGTCGGCCGCGCTGGGGACGTGGGCGGCGGAGGACCAGGGGCTGCTGGCGGACCAGCTGCACCGGCTCAACGAGTCGCTGGCGGCCACGCCGCCCCGGGTGCAGCCCGGGTCCTGACGGCGCGCCCGCCCGCGACGGCGCAGGGCGTCAGACCGCGCGGCTGAGCGCCCAGGTGCTCCGGCGCCGGGCGATCGCCGCGACCGCGTCCACCCGCCCCGGCGACCAGCGGGCGGGCATCGCGGCGAACACGTCCGGCACGTCCGCGTCCGGCAGGACCAGCGCGTCGTACGGGGAGGGCGCCAGCACCTCGACGGTGCCGTGCACGACCAGCACGCCCCGCACCGCGACGGGCGAACCCACGGCGGCGCGCAGCAGCGAGCCCGCGCGGGCGGCCGTCAGCCGCACGTCGCGCAGGTCGGCGACGCCGCGGCCGTCCGCGGACAGGTGCCGGGAGTCCAGCACCAGGCGCTCCGGCCCGGACGCGGCGGCGGGCCGCTCCGCGACGGCGAACGCCCCGGGCGGGCCGATCAGCAGGTGGGCGACCACCGAGCCCTGCCGGCCGACGGGGACGTCGTGCAGCACGTGCCACCCGTCCAGCATCAGCCGGTCGAGGCGGTCGCAGAGGCTCTCGCGGACGCCGCGCGGCTCGGCGTCGGGGCGCGGGCTCACGAGGTCGTCGGCGCGGTGCCGGCCGCGGCGCTCGGGGGTGTCCGCGGCGTCGTCGGCCGGGGCCTCCTCGCACGCGTCCCGGCGGGCGCGCCGGCCCCGGGGGCGGGGCTCGGGCTCGGGCTGCGGCTCGTCCTCCGGGAGGACGTCGGCGGTCGGGACGACCAGCTCGGGCACGTCGGCGCGCAGGTAGGCCTGCGCGGCGCCGCGCACGGCCTGCTCCAGGCCCTCGCCCTCGAGTGCGGCAGCGTCGGCCTCCACGGCCACCTGGCCCGTGGCGAGGTCGACGCTGCCGAGGGGCGCGCCGGTCTCGGCCGTGACGTACAGCCGGTCGGCGCCGTAGCGGCGCCACCGGCGGACGATCAGGGCCTGTTCCACCTCCGGGATATCGGCAGCAGACCGCTTTCCCTGAAGCATCGGCGCTCCCCTCCCCCACACGGGGGGCAGCCTACTTCGGGTCGAAGGTCAGACTCACCGAGTTCATGCAGTAGCGGTCACCCGTCGGCGTCTGGGGCGCGTCGTCGAACACGTGCCCGAGGTGCGACCCGCACTTCGCGCAGCGCACCTCCGTGCGCACCATGCCCAGGCTGCGGTCCTCGATCAGCTCGACCTTGTCGCCCGCCAGCGGGGAGAAGAAGCTCGGCCACCCGCAGTGGGAGTCGAACTTGGTCTCGGACCGGAACAGCTCGTTGCCGCAGGCGCGACAGCGGTACACGCCCTCGCGCTCCTCGTCGAGCAGCTTGCCGGTCCACGGGCGCTCGGTCCCGGCCAGGCGCAGCACCTGGAACTCGGCGGGGTCCAGCTCGACCCGCCACTGCGACTCGTCCTTGGTGACCTCGTAGGTCTTGTCCGCCATCGCGGTGCTCCTCTCGCCGGCGCGGACGCCCCGCCCGGTGCGGCCGGGGCTGGTCCGCCGGCAGCAGAACGCGGAAGCGGGGCGCGGTGTTCCACCACGGTGCCCGGACGCGCGACCGCCCGCGACCGGAGGCCGGTCGCGGGCGGAGGTGCGGGGTGTCCCGGCGCGCGGCCTGCGGTTTCCGGCCGGGCCGACGCCCGTCGGCGTGGGCTCGGCCGGAACCCGTAGGTCGCGGCGTCGGCTACTGCTGGGCGCCGCCGCCCGAGCGGCCGCGACCGCCGCGGCGCCGACGGGCGCCGCCCTG
>NZ_JAHVCI010000071.1:0-16054 GCF_019265565.1 Cellulomonas sp. PS-H5 | reverse complement strand
GGCCGAGCCGTAGGGCTGCGGGCCGGCGGGCGGCACTGCGGGGCCGGTGCCGTACGGGGCGCCGGCCGGGGCCGAGGTGCTCGCGCCGGCCGGTGCGGCGGCCGCGTACGGCGCGGCCGGGCGCGGGGCGGCGTCGGCCGTCGGGGCCGGCGGGGTGCTGGGGCTGGTCATCGGACGCTGTCCTTCCGGGTACGGGGGCTGCCACGACGCGGTGGGCGGCTGGCCGTCCCGCCCTCGCCGCAGTGCGGTGACGAGGACGACGATCCCGGCGACCACGGCGGCGAACCACGCGAAGCCGCTGAACCAGCCAGACCGGAACGGGCCCCAGCTGAACCACCAGTCGCCGGCGCTGAACCCGACGACCACGAGGGCGATCGCGCCGAGCAGGGCGACGTCGAAGTTCCCGCGGATGGTCTCCTCGAGGTGGATCCGGCCGTCGGACTCCTCCGGGAGCAGCGCCCAGGCAAGGCCGTACAGCACGAAGCCGAAGCCCATGAGCAGGGTCACGCCGACGAGGCCGCGGGCGAGGAGCGGGTCGATGCCGAACCGGGTGGCGAGCCCGCCGGCGACGCCGCCGACCCAGCGGTCCTGGGAGCGGGAGATGCCGGCGCGGCGGATCGCCGCGAAGAAGCCGGCCATCGCGTGGCCGCCGGTCGGGGGAGCGGGTGGGGGCACGGGGCCGGGTGCGCCGCTGCCGCTCGGCGGCACGGTGCCCGACCCGCGGTCGGCGCTGTCGTTCGTCATGGCTCGATCCTGACGCGCGGGGCACCCCCGGCGGCATCGGGTACCCCCCTGACCCGCCCCTGAATGTGCCCCGGTGGTCCCTGATCCTGGGCCCCGAGCGGCGCCCGGGGGGTCCGGGACGTGTGACGATCAGGGCATGGAGTCCCCGTCCCGCCTGCCGCTGCGGCGCCCGGAGCGCGGCCGCGTGATCGGCGGCGTCGCGGCCGGCCTCGCGCTGCACCTGGGCGTGTCGGTGCGCCTGGTGCGCGTGCTGTTCGCGCTGCTCACCCCGGTGGGCGGGATCGGCGTGGCCCTGTACGTGTTCTGGTGGGTGACGATCCCGGTGGGCGACCCGGCCGCCGCCGCGGGCGCCGGGCGCCCCGCCGAACTGTCCCGCCTGCACCGCCCCCTGGAGCACGACGCCGTGCAGCGGCTCCGCCGGCTGCCGTGGACCGAGATCGCGGTCGGGGTCGCGCTGCTCGCCGGCGCCGTGGCCATGCTGCTCGCCCGCGCGGGCACGGACGTGGTCGGGAACTGGGTGGTGCCGGTGCTGCTGCTGGTCGCGGGCGCCGCGCTCGCGTGGAGCCAGCTCGACGCGGTGCAGCGGGAGCGCCGCAGCGGCAGCCGCGGCCCGGTGAGCGTGCTGCGGCTGGTCGGCGGCCTGGTGATCGCGGGGGTGGGCGTGCTGCTGCTCGTCGGCCAGGAGGCGACGCCGGGCACCCTGGTGCAGTCGACGGTCGCCGCCGTGGCGGTGCTCGGCGGCGTCGCCCTGGTGCTCGCGCCGTGGTGGCTCCGGCTGGTCCGGGAGCTCGGCGACGAGCGCGCCGCCCGGGCCCGGGAGTCCGAGCGCGCCGACATCGCGGCCCACCTGCACGACTCCGTGCTGCAGACCCTCGCGCTGATCCGCGCCCGCGCCGACGACCCGACGGAGGTCGCCCGGATGGCGCGCGCCCAGGAGCGCGAGCTGCGCGCGTGGCTGTACGACGACCGCCCGGCGCCCGGCACCTCGGTGGCGGCGGTGCTGGCGGCGATCGTCGCCGAGATCGAGGACACCCGCACCGGCCCGGACGGCGAGGCCGTCACGATCGAGACGGTGGTCGTCGGCGACACCGAGCCGGACGCCAGCACCGACGCGCTGCTGCAGGCGACCCGCGAGGCGCTGCTGAACGCGGTGCGGCACGGGCGACCGCCGGTGTCGCTCTACCTGGAGGCCGGGCCCGACGAGGTCGAGGTGTTCGTCCGCGACCGCGGGGACGGCTTCGACCCCGACGCCGTGCCGGACGACCGGTTCGGCGTGCGCGAGTCCATCCTGGGGCGGGTGCGCCGCCGGGGCGGGACGGCGTCGGTGGTGTGCAAGGACGGCGGCGGCACCGAGGTGCGGCTGCGGATGCCGCTGATGCGCGAGCGCGCGACGGCGGAGGACGAGAGGACGATGCAGGGATGAACGACGCTCCGGTCGACGTGGTGCTGGTCGACGACCACCTGATGTTCCGCGCGGGCGTCAAGGCGTCCCTCGACGACCGGGTGCACGTCGTCGGCGAGGCCGCCACGGTCGACGAGGCGATCCAGGTCGTGCGCGCGACCCAGCCGCCGGTCGTGCTGCTCGACGTGCACCTGCCCGGCGGCGACGGCGGCGGCGGTGCCGAGGTGATCCGGGCCTGCACCGACCTGCTGGGCGGCACCCGGTTCCTCGCGCTCTCGGTGTCGGACGCGGCCGAGGACGTCGTCGCGGTGATCCGCGCCGGGGCGCGCGGCTACGTCACCAAGGCGATCTCCGGTCCCGACCTGTGCGACGCGGTGCTGCGGGTGGCCGGCGGCGACGCGGTCTTCTCGCCGCGGCTCGCGGGCTTCGTCCTCGACGCGTTCGGCGCGGCCGCGGGCGACGTGGCGACGGGCGACGACGAGCTCGACCGGCTGTCGGCGCGCGAGCGCGAGGTCATGCGCCTGATCGCGCGCGGGTACTCCTACCGCGAGGTCGCGGGGGAGCTGTTCATCTCGATCAAGACCGTCGAGACGCACGTGTCCGCGGTGCTGCGGAAGCTGCAGCTGTCCTCGCGGCACGAGCTGACCCGGTGGGCGGCGGCGCGCCGGCTGCTCTGACCCGGGCGCGCCGCCGCGGCCGCGCGGTGGCGGGGCGTCAGCCGACGTTGCACTCGTAGCGCACGCCGTCGACGTAGTGCACGCCGTTCCCGAGGTCCGCGCAGGTCTCGACGAGCGAGGCGACGCCGAACGCGCCGAGCGCCAGGGCGACGACTCCGGCGACCAGCCACAGCGCGCCGACGATCACGCCCGCCACCGCCAGGCCGCGGCCGGGGGCGCCGCCGCGGCGACCGCGGACAAGGACGACGATGCTGATCACGAGGCCGACGAGGGCCGTGCACGGGATCAGGGCCGTGACCAGTCCGACGATCGCGAGCGTCGGCGACGGGGCCGGCTGCGGCGCGACCGGGTAGGGGCCGGGCAGGGCCGCGGGGTCGGGGTAGCCGGCGGCGGGCTGCGGGGCGCCGGGGGCGGGGTAGGACCCGGGGGTCGGCTGCGCGGCCGGCGGCGGGTACGCGCCGGGCGCCGGGTGCGCCTCAGGCGTCGGTTGCGACGCGCCGGGGGACGACTCGCCGGGGTTCGGGTGCTCGGGGGTGGTCATGACATCCTCGTGGCTCGGGGTCGTCGGGCACAGCGGTGCGCGGCCGGCGAGGCCGCGCAGGGGATCCTTGCACGCACCGGGCACCGAGCGAGGGAAGTCCCATGAGCGTCGTGTACGGCCTGCTGGTCGTGCTGCACCTGGTCGGCTGGGCGATCGTGCTGGGCGGGTGCCTGGTCACGCTGCGGCAGCCGGCGTTCCCGAAGGGCGCGCTGCACGGCGCCCTGACCGCGCTGGTCACGGGGATCGTCATGGTCGGGCTGCGGTCCGCCGAGGTCGCCGGGCTCGAGCCGCCGGACAACGCGAAGATCGGCGTGAAGCTCCTGGTCGCGCTCGTCGTGACCGCGCTGGTCTGGTACGGCAGCCGCAAGCCGGAGAAGGTCACCCGCGGCCTGGTCGGCGCGACCCTGGGCCTGACCCTGGTGAACATCCTGGTCGCGGTTCTCTGGCGCTGAGCCGCGTCCTCGGGTGGGAGGTCCGGCCCGGCGCACCCACGGCGAGTCCGGCCTGACCTCCCGCTCAACCGACCGGCGCCGGCCCCGTCGACTCCCGCGCCACCAGCGCGACCGGCACCGTCGCCGAGCGCGGGGCCGCGTCGTCGCCGGTCACCAGGCCGAGCAGCAGCTCCGCCGCCAGCCGGCCCTTGCCCGCCGTGTCCTGGGCGACCGTCGACAGCTGCGGGGTGACCTGCCGGGCGAGCTCGGCGTCGTCGTAGCCCAGCACCGACACGTCCTCGGGCACCCGCAGCCCGGCGTCGGCGAGCCCGCGCACCACGCCGGCGGCCAGGACGTCGGCGGTCGCGAACACCGCGGTCACGGCCCCGGCGCGCACGTCCGCCGCCAGGCGCCCACCCAGCGCGACCCCCTCGTCGTAGGTCGTCCGGGCGTGCGCCGTCCGCACCGCTCCCGGGGGCAGCCCGGCCTCGGCCGCGGCGGCGCGGAACCCCGCGAGCCGCTCGGCGACCACCCGGCTCGCCGCGTCGACGGGCCCGCACAGCAGCAGCCGGCGGTGCCCGAGCCCGGCCAGGTGCGTCCCGGCGAGGTGCCCGCCGGCGCTGTCGTCCGACCGGACGCGCGCGTGCCGCGGCCCGGCGCCGGCGGGGCCGCCCTCGGCGTCGACCAGCACGGCGGGGAGCGTCCCGGGCAGGTCGAGCGCGGCGAGCGCGTCGTCGGTGAAGCCCATGACGACCACCCCGTCGAGCCCCCACCGGCGCACGGAGTCCCGGACGTCGCCCGCGTCGCCGACGCCGCGCAGCATGAGGTGGTGGTCCCGTGCGCGCAGCGCGGCCTCGAGCGCGCCGGTGACGGCGACGTCGTGCGGGCTGCCGAGCAGGGTGACGCCGTCCGGACGGCCCGGCAGCAGCAGGCCGACGAGGCGGGAGCGGCGCGCGACGAGCGACCGGGCGGCGGCGCTGGGGACGTAGCCCAGGTCGGCCACGGCGCGCTCGACGCGGGCGGCGGTCGCGGGGGACACGCGTCCGGCGCGGCCGTTCACCACGTTGGACACGGTCATCACGCTGACGCCGACCTCGCGCGCGATGTCCCTGAGCGTGACGCGGTCCACCGGCGGCCTCCTGCAGACGGGGACCGCGGCGGCTCGCGGCCCGTTGACGCTGGTCGGAGTTTAACGCTAAACAGGAGGCGTGACCGCGCCGACGCAGCCCCAGCCCGACCCCTCCCGGACGTCCGGGAAGCCCCTCGTCCTCACGACCGGCCCCGCGCCCGACGGCGCCGCCGACCCGCGCGCGGTGGTCCAGGGCGACCGCTGGCGCATCACGGTGCTCGACGACGGCCTGGTGCGGCTGGAGTACGCCGAGGACGGCCGGTTCGAGGACCGCCCGAGCACGTTCGCCCGGCACCGCGCGCTCCCGGTGCCGGAGTTCCGCGTCGTCGACCGCGGGCACGTCGTCGAGGTCGTCACGTCCCGGCTGCGCGTGGTCTACGACCGCGGCCCGTTCAGCACCGCGGGGCTGTCCGTCGAGGTCACGGGCGGCGTCAGCGCCTACCACTCGGTGTGGCGGTACGGGCAGCCGGCCGAGGGCCTCGGCGGCACCGCGCGCACGCTCGACGAGGCGGACGGCCGGGTCGCGCTCGAGGGCGGCGTGGTGTCCCGGCAGGGCTACGCGGTGCTCGACGACTCCCGGTCGATGGTGTTCGAGCCGGACGGCTGGGTCGCCCCGCGCGACGGCTCCCGGCAGGACCTCTACGTGTTCGGCTACGCCCACGACCACGCCGAGGCGCTGCGCGCGTTCCACGCCGTGTCCGGCCCCGTGCCGGTGCTGCCGCGGTGGGCGCTCGGCACCTGGTGGAGCCGGTTCCACCGGTACACCGCCGAGGGCTACCGGGAGGTCGTCGAGCGGTTCGCGGCCGAGCGGATCCCGCTGTCGGTGTCGGTGCTCGACATGGACTGGCACGTCACCGAGGTGGACCCCGCGCTCGGCTCCGGCTGGACCGGGTACACGTGGAACCGCGACCTGTTCCCCGACCCGCCCGCCCTGCTGTCCTGGCTGCACGACCGCGGCCTGCGGGTCACGCTCAACGTGCACCCGGCCGACGGCGTGCGCGCCCACGAGGACGCGTACGCCGCGATGTGCGCGGCGCTCGGCCGGGAGCCCGACGGGGACCCGATCGCGTTCGACGTCACGGACCGGGAGTTCCTCGCGGCGTACTTCTCGGTGCTGCACCGCGGGCTGGAGCGGGACGGCGTCGACTTCTGGTGGGTCGACTGGCAGCAGGGCGCGCACTCGCGCGTCGCGGGGATCGACCCGCTGTGGATGCTCAACCACTTCCACTACCTCGACAGCGCCCGGGACGGCCGGCGGGGGCTGACGTTCTCCCGGTACGCCGGCCCGGGCAGCCATCGGTACCCGGTCGGGTTCTCGGGCGACACCGTCATCACCTGGGACTCGCTGGCGTTCCAGCCGGAGTTCACCGCGACCGCCGCGAACATCGGCTACGGCTGGTGGTCGCACGACATCGGCGGGCACTACTTCGGCGTGCGCGACGAGGAGCTGGCGACCCGCTGGGTGCAGCTCGGCACGTTCTCGCCGATCCTGCGGCTGCACTCCTCGGACAACCCGTTCACCAGCAAGGAGCCGTGGTCGTTCGGGCCGCACGCCCGCCAGGTGCAGACGGCGTTCCTGCGGCTGCGGCACCGGCTCGTGCCGTACCTGCACACGATGAACCACCGGGCCGCAGCGGAGTCGCAGGCCCTGGTCCGCCCGATGTACCACGCGTGGCCGGACCGCGAGGAGGCGTACGACGCCCCGCAGCAGTTCCTGTTCGGCTCGGAGCTGCTGGTCGCGCCGGCGACCACGCCGACCGACCCGGTCACCCGGGCGTCCGCCGTGCGCGCCTGGCTGCCGCCGGGCACCTGGGTCGACGTGCTGACCGGCGCGGTCTACGACGGCGACCGACTGCTCGACCTGCACCGGACTCTCGACTCGATCCCGGTGCTGGCGCGGCCGGGCGCGGTCGTGCCGCTCGACGGCGCCGAGGTGCCGGGCAACGACCCGGTGAACCCGGCGCACCTGGAGCTGCTGGTCGTGCCGGGCGCCGACGGCGCGTTCACGCTGGTGGAGGACGACGGGGCGGGCGACGGCACGGACCCGGACGCGATCGCCCGGACGCCGATCACCTGGGACGACGCGCCGGGGGCGCTCGCGGTCGGGCCTGCCGAGGGCGCGACGGCGTGCGTGCCGGCCGAGCGGGACTGGACGCTCACCCTGGTGACCGCCGGGGCGACGGAGGGCGCGGCGGGGGCCGTGCGCGCCACCGTCGACGGGGCGCCGGTGCCCGCCGAGGCCCGCGTCACCGCCGACGGCCGGCTCCGGGTCGAGGTGCGCGGCGTGCCCGCCGGCGCGCGGCTCGAGGTGACGCGCGGCACGGTCCCGCTGGTCGGCCCCGAGCCCGGCGCCGAGGTGCTGCGGGTGCTCCGCGGGGCGTGGACGGAGAACGCCCTGCTGACCCGGGCGCTGGCCGCGGCGACGTCCGACCGGCCGCTGCACGTGCGGCTGTCGCACCTGGAGGCGCTGGGCCTGCCGGGGTCGCTGCTGTCCGCGTTGCGCGAGGTCCTGCTGGCGCGGGGCTGAGACGCCGCGGGTGTCGGTGGGGGCGCCTAGGCTTGGCCCTGCCATGACGTCGCTCTTCGAGAACCTGCCGCTGCCCGGACTCGCCCTCTCCGACCTCGGTCGCCTGCCGGCCGCCGTGCCGCCGCGCGGCGACCTGCCCGGCGACGGTGCCGGCGCCGACGCGCCCCGGGACGGCGACGCGCCGCGCGACCGCGGCCGCGCGCCGTCGATCGACGCGGACGCGCTGCTCGTCGGCCTCAACCCGCAGCAGCGCGCCGCGGTGCTGCACCACGGCGGCCCGCTGCTCATCGTCGCGGGCGCCGGTTCGGGCAAGACCCGGGTGCTCACGCACCGCATCGCGCACCTGCTGGCGACCCGGCAGGCGCGGGCGGGGGAGATCCTCGCGATCACCTTCACCAACAAGGCCGCTGCGGAGATGCGCGAGCGCGTGGCGTCCCTGGTCGGCCCGTCCGCCCGGATGATGTGGGTCTCGACGTTCCACTCGGCGTGCGTGCGGATCCTGCGCCGCGAGGCCACCACGCTCGGGCTGCGGCAGTCGTTCTCGATCTACGACTCCGCGGACTCGCAGCGGCTGCTGAGCCTCGTCGCGCGCGAGCTCGACCTCGACCCGAAGAAGTACCCGCCCAAGGCGCTGCAGTCCAAGATCTCCAACCTCAAGGACGAGCTGGTCGACCCCGACGCGTTCGCGGCCACCGCCGGCGGGTCCAACGACTTCGACCAGGCGCTCGCGCAGGTCTACACCCGCTACCAGCAGCGGCTGCGCCAGGCGAACGCCCTCGACTTCGACGACCTCATCATGACGACGGTCAACCTGCTGCAGGCGTTCCCCGCCGTCGCGGAGCACTACCGCCGCCGGTTCCGGCACGTGCTGGTCGACGAGTACCAGGACACCAACCACGCGCAGTACGTGCTCGTGCGCGAGCTCGCGGGCGTCGGCGCGGCCGACCCCGGCGCGGACGCCGCGGTCCCGCGCGGCGAGCTGACGGTCGTCGGCGACGCCGACCAGTCGATCTACGCGTTCCGCGGCGCCAGCATCCGCAACATCATGGAGTTCGAGGCCGACTACCCGGACGCCACGACCATCCTGCTCGAGCAGAACTACCGGTCGACGCAGACCATCCTGTCCGCCGCCAACGCCGTCATCAGCAAGAACCCCGGCCGCAAGCCCAAGCGGCTGTGGACCGACTCCGGCTCCGGGCCGAAGATCGTCGCCTACGTCGCCGACAACGAGCACGAGGAGGCGCGGTTCGTCGCGGAGGAGATCGACCGCCTCGGCGACTCCGACGGCGTCCGCCCCGGCGACGTCGCGATCTTCTACCGCGCCAACGCGCAGTCCCGCGCGCTCGAGGAGGTGCTGATCCGCGTCGGCCTGCCGTACAAGGTGGTCGGCGGCACCCGGTTCTACGAGCGGCGCGAGATCAAGGACGCCGTGGCGTACCTGCGCGCGATCGCGAACCCCGACGACGACGTCAACCTGCGCCGCATCCTCAACGTGCCCAAGCGCGGGCTGGGCGACCGGTCCGAGGCGATGGTCGCGGGCTACGCCGAGCGCGAGCGCGTGTCCTTCGGCACCGCGCTGGAGCACCTGGAGGAGGTGCCCGGGCTGGGCACGCGCGCGATCACCGGGCTGCGCGCGTTCGCCGAGATGATGGCCGACCTCCGAGCGCTCACCGAGTCGGGGGCCGGCCCGGCCGAGATCCTGTCGGTCGTGCTCGACCGCAGCGGCTACCTCGCCGAGCTGCGCGCGAGCGAGGACCCGCAGGACCAGACCCGGGTCGAGAACCTCGCCGAGCTGCACGCCGTGGCCTCCGAGTTCGAGCAGTCCGACCCCGAGGGCGACCTCGCGGACTTCCTCGAGCGGGTGTCGCTGGTCGCCGACTCCGACCAGATCCCGTCCGACGACGGCGGCGACGACGAGGGGGGCGAGCCCAAGCCGGACCAGGGCGTCATCACGCTGATGACCCTGCACACGGCCAAGGGACTGGAGTTCCCGGTCGTGTTCCTCACCGGCATGGAGGACGGCACCTTCCCGCACATGCGGTCGCTCGCCGACACCGACCAGCTCGCCGAGGAGCGCCGGCTGGCGTACGTCGGCCTGACCAGGGCGCGGCAGCGGCTCTACATCTCCCGCGCCGCGGTCCGCACCGCGTGGGGCGTGCCGAACGAGTTCCCGCCGAGCCGGTTCCTCGACGACCTGCCCGAGGACCTCATCGACTGGCGGCGGCGCGAGTCGTCCAACGACCGGCTGCGCGGGCCGGGCGGGTTCCTGGGCGGACGCTCGGGGTACGCCTCGGGCGGCGGCTACGGCGAGCGGTCAGGGTCGGGGTCCGGGTCCACGCAGAGCTGGAAGAAGAGCTCCGCCGCGTCCCGCGCCGGCGAGCCGCCACGCAAGGCCCCCGGGTCGGGCGGCGCGACGTTCGGCTCCGCCACGCCGCGCCCGGACGCGGCCATCCCGACGCTGACCGTCGGGGACAAGGTCACCCACGACGCGTACGGCCTCGGCACGGTCGTCGCGGTCGAGGGCGGCGGGCCGAACGCGGTGGCCAAGGTCGACTTCGGCACCGAGGGCACGAAGCGGCTGCTGCTGCGGTACTCGCCGGTCACCAAGCTCTGACCGACGCGCGGGCGGACGGGTGATCCCGGCCGCCCGCGCGTCGGGCGCGAGGCCGCCACCCGCACATCTCGGGCATGATCGGCGCATGCGCAGCCCGATCTTCGACCAGGCCAACGCCGAGGTGCAGACCGCCGAGCGGTTCGTCCTGCAGAGCACCAAGATGCTCAAGGTGACGCTCGGCCCCGACGTCCTCGCGGCGAAGGGCGCGATGGTCGCCCACCAGGGGCAGGTGCAGTTCCACCACGAGTCGTCGGGCTCGCTCGCCCGGTTCGTGAAGCGCGCGATGAGCGCCGACGACCAGCCGCTCATGCGGGTCTCGGGCCCCGGCGAGGTGTTCTTCGCGCGCGCCGCCGAGCACGTGTTCCTGCTGCAGCTCGAGGGCGACGCGATCAGCGTCGGCGGCTCCTCGCTGCTCGCGTTCGACGCCGCGCTGCAGTGGGACATGCACCGCACCAAGGGCGCCGGGATGATGACCGGCGGGTTTTGGAACACCCTGATCCAGGGGCACGGCACCGTGGCCCTGACCTCGCACGGGCAGCCGATGATCCTCGACTGCTCCCAGCAGCCCACGTTCGTCGACCCGAACGCCGCCGTGTGCTGGTCGGCGAACCTCACGCCGGGCGTCGTGTCGAGCATGAACGTCAGCTCGCTCCTCCGCGGCGGCACGGGAGAGGCGTTCCAGTACGCCTTCCACGGCCCGGGCTTCGTCGTCGTCCAGCCCTCTGAGGGCTACCCGGTCCCGACGGCCTGACGCGCGGGGCGCCCGGGGCGACGCCTACGGTCTCCGGCCCGGCCCGCGGTGATCGTCGTGTGCCGCGCCGGAAACCGTAGGCCGGGCGTCCCCGGTCGACCCGCGCCTGCGCCGGCGTCGTCGGTCAGGCCGCCGCGGCGGCCGCCAGGCGTGCGGTCACGTCCGCCGCCAGCGCGGCCGGGTCGACGCCCGCGCGGCGGAGCAGCGCGTACCCGTCGGTGTCGGACAGCCGGACGACCGCGAGGAGCACGTGCCCCGCCTCGATCCGCTTGTGCCCGAGCCGGATCGCCTCGCGCAGCGCGACCTCGAGCGTCTTCTTCGCGTCCCGGGTGAACGGCACGTGCCCGCCCGCGCCGCCGCGCCGCCCGCCCGGGCCCGCCCGCCGCGCCCGGTCGGCCCGGTCGGCCCGGTCCAGCGCGCCCGCCCCGAACACGGTGTCCGCCCGCCGGCGCACGGCGTCCAGGTCGATCCCGAGCGCCGCCAGCGCCGAGGCGTCGAGCCCGTCGCCGTCGAACGCGTCGAGCAGCGCGGCCCGGTCGGCGCCCTGCGCGGCGAGCGCCTCGGCCGCCGGGTCGGCGACGGACGCGACCGCCACCACGAGGTGCGCGGGGGAGATGCGCGGGTCGCCCAGGTCGCGGGCGATCTCCTGGGACTGCACGACCGCGGCGCGGGCGCCGGCGGTGAACCTCTCGAACATCGTCGTCTCCTCTCGGGGGTGGCGGGACGGGCAGGGCGGCCCGGCCGCGCCGGCGGCCCTCAGGCCTTCCGGTGGTGCTTCTGGTGGACGGCCTGCCGGCTCACGCCGAGGGCGTCCGCGATGTCCTGCCAGGACCAGCCGAGCTCGCGGGCCCGGCCGACCTGCAGGGTCTCCAGCCGGTCGGCGAGGACCCGCAGGGAGCGCACGGCGCGCAGCCCGGTGGCGGGGTCGTCGGCCGTCGCCGCGGCGAGCGCGCCGTCGGCGGAGTCGGTGGTGGGGTCGGTGCCGGTCATGTGTCAACTGTGGTTGACACCTTCGTCCGATGTCAAGGCGGGTTGACGACTCGCCTGCGACCTGGGTCACATATCTCGACGTGGAGATAAACCCGGGGCCCCGGGCTACGATCGTCGGCGGCAGAGCAGCCAGATCCCACCCACGGGACCGCAGGGCGAGGGAAGGACCGCAGCAGGTGGACCTGTTCGAGTACCAGGCACGTGACATCTTCGAGCGGCACGGGGTACCCGTCCTGGGAGGGATCGTCGCGACGACGCCCTCCGAGGCGCGTGCGGCGGCCGAGACCCTGCTGGGCGCCGACGGCGCGACCGGCGTGGTGGTCGTCAAGGCGCAGGTGAAGACCGGTGGCCGCGGCAAGGCCGGCGGCGTCAAGATCGCCCGGTCCGCGGAGGAGGCCGAGCAGCGTGCCGGCGAGATCCTCGGCATGGACATCAAGGGCCACACCGTCCACCGCGTGATGATCGCCGCCGGCGCGAGCATCGCGAAGGAGTACTACTTCTCCCTCCTCCTCGACCGCGCCGAGCGGCAGTACCTCGCGATGGCGAGCGTCGAGGGCGGCATGGAGATCGAGCAGCTCGCGGTCGAGCGCCCCGAGGCGCTGGCGAAGGTCCCGGTGGACCCGCGGGTCGGCATCGACCAGGCGAAGGCCGACGAGATCGTCGCCGCCGCGGGCTTCGACGCCGAGGTGGGCCCGAAGGTCGCCGCCGTGCTGACGAAGCTGTGGGACGTCTACCGCGAGGAGGACGCCACGCTCGTCGAGGTGAACCCGCTCGTGCTGACCGAGGCCGGCGACGTCGTCGCGCTCGACGGCAAGGTCACCCTCGACGGCAACGCCGACTTCCGGCACGAGGACCACGCCTCCCTCGAGGACGCCGCCGCGGCGGACCCGCTCGAGGCGCGCGCGAAGGAGAAGGACCTCAACTACGTCAAGCTCGACGGCGAGGTCGGCGTGATCGGCAACGGCGCGGGGCTCGTGATGAGCACCCTCGACGTCGTCGCGTACGCCGGGCAGCAGCACGGCGGCGTGAAGCCGGCGAACTTCCTCGACATCGGCGGCGGCGCCTCGGCCGAGGTCATGGCCGCGGGCCTGGACATCATCCTGTCCGACCCGCAGGTCAAGTCCGTGTTCGTCAACGTGTTCGGCGGCATCACGGCGTGCGACGCGGTCGCCAACGGCATCGTCGCGGCGCTCGGCATCCTGGGCGACGAGGCCACGAAGCCGCTGGTCGTGCGCCTGGACGGCAACAACGTGCTCGAGGGCCGCCGGATCATCCGGGACGCGGCCCACCCGCTCGTCACGCTGGCCGAGACCATGGACGGGGGCGCCGCCGAGGCCGCCCGCCTGGCCGCCACCGCCTGACCGACCGCAGCGACGCGAGAGACGAGAGACAACCCACCATGGCGATCTTCCTGACCGCGGACTCCAAGGTCATCGTGCAGGGCATGACCGGGTCCGAAGGCAGCAAGCACACCACCCGCATGCTGGCGTCGGGCACCACCGTCGTCGGCGGCGTGAACCCGCGCAAGGCGGGCACCAGCGTCGAGTTCCCCCGCGGCGACGGCTCCGGCCTGACCGTGGCGATCCCGGTGTTCGGCTCGGTGGCCCAGGCCGTCGAGGCGACCAAGGCCGACGTGTCGGTCATCTTCGTGCCGCCGGCCTTCACCAAGGCCGCCGTCATCGAGGCCGTCGACGCCGGCGTCCCGCTGATCGTGATCATCACCGAGGGCGTCCCGGTTGCCGACACGGCCGAGTTCTTCGCCTACGCCCAGGCCAAGGGCGTCCGGCTGCTCGGCCCCAACTGCCCGGGTCTCATCAGCCCCGGGAAGTCGAACGTCGGCATCATCCCGTCGGACATCACCGGCCCCGGCCGGATCGGCCTGGTGTCGAAGTCCGGCACGCTGACCTACCAGATGATGTACGAGCTCCGGGACCTCGGGTTCTCGACGGCCGTGGGCATCGGCGGCGACCCGATCATCGGCACGACGCACATCGACGCGCTCGCCGCGTTCGAGGCCGACCCCGAGACCGACCTCATCGTGATGATCGGCGAGATCGGCGGCGACGCCGAGGAGCGGGCCGCGGCGTACATCACCGAGCACGTGACCAAGCCGGTCGTCGGCTACGTCGCGGGCTTCACCGCCCCCGAGGGCAAGACGATGGGCCACGCCGGCGCGATCGTGTCCGGCTCGGCCGGCACCGCGCAGGCCAAGAAGGAGGCCCTCGAGGCCGCCGGGGTGAAGGTCGGCACCACGCCGACCGAGACGGCCGAGCTGGCGCGCGCGCTGCTCAGCTGACCCGCGCACGAACGACGGGCGCCGCACCTCCCGGGGTGCGGCGCCCGTCGTGCGTCCGGCGTGGGGCACGCCACCCCGCGGCGCGCCGGGCCGGTTCGGCCGCCCGGCGCCGTCCGGCGGGGACCATGGACCGGTGAGCACCCCGCCCGGCACCCGCCCCGACGGACGCGGCTCGGGCGCGCCCGGCGGCCGGCCGCGGCGCCGGGTGGTCGACGACGCCGCCCCGCCGCGGTTCTTCGTGAGCGACCTCGACGGCGCCCCGCGCTGGGTCGGCGGCATGCTCGCGGGCCTGCAGGCGGCGCTGCTCTCGCTCCTCGTCGTCGTCCTGCCGGCCATCGCCGCGTACGTCGCCACCTCCGCCGCGCCGGCGACGACCGGCGTCCCGTGGACCCGCGCGGTCGAGGTGGCCGCCGGCCTGTGGCTGCTCGCCCACGGCGTCCCGCTGACCGACGCCCCGTCCGTGACGCTCGTGCCGCTGGGCCTGACCGCGCTCGCCGTGTTCGGCTGCTACGCCTCCGCGCGCCGGTCGGGGTACGCCACCCGGTCCGCGTTCGGCGCGGGCGTCGGCGCGTACGTCGGCGTGGTCCTCGTGGTCGGCCTCGCCACGGGGGTGCCGCTGCTGCACGTCGCGATCGGCCTGCTCGGCGGGGCGGTCGTCGCGGCGACCGGGCTCGGCGCGGGGCTGCTCCGGCGCCCGGAGGCGCCGCGGTTCCGGGACGTCGTGCGGCCGGTGCGCGCGCGGCTGCCCGAGCCCGTCGCGCACGGCGTCGCCGCCGGGACGACCGCCCTGGCGACGCTGGTGCTGCTGGCGGCCGTGCTCGCGACCCTCTGGGTCGTCACGGGGCGCAGCGCGGTGGCGGAGGTGGTCGGCAGCCTGCGGCTCGATGCGGTGGGCGGCATCGTGCTCGCCGTGGGCCAGCTCGCCTACGCGCCGACGCTCGTGCTGTGGGCGTTGGCCTGGCTCGTCGGGCCGGGGTTCGCGGTCGGCACGGGCACGTCGTTCGCCGTCGGCGGGGTGCAGGCCGGGGCGCTGCCGGCGGTGCCGCTGCTGGGTGCGCTGCCCGCACCGGACGTGGTGGGCGGCGTCCTGGTGGCGGTCCCGGTCGTCACGCTGCTGGCCGGCGCCGCGGCCGCGCTCGTGCTGCGCCGCCGGCTGGCCACCGAGCGCGCGCTCGACGCCCCGGTCGCCGGCCTGGTGTCCGCCGCGACCGCCGGGCTCGGCGCGCTGGTGCTCGCGGCGCTCGCGCGCGGGGGGATCGGTCCGGGGCGGATGACGGAGCTGGGCCCGGAGCCGGCGCTCGTGGCGCTGGCGGTCGCCGCAGGGGTCGCCGTCGGCGCGCTGGTGGTGCTGCTGCCGGGCGACCGGCACGTGCGCGCGGCGGTCGCCGGGGCGGCGGGCCGGGCGTGGGCCGGCGTGACCGGCTCGGGTCGGAAGGGCTGAGCCCGGGTCAGCCGCGCCCGCCCGTCAGGCGGTTCGTCAGGTCGCCCACCGCGTCGTCGTACGCGCGCTCGCACGCCGCCTCCGCCGACCGCGTCAGCGCGCCCTGCAGGCAGGCCTGCCGGTCGGCGTCGACCCGCCAGGTCGCGAGCGAGCCCAGCGAGCCGACGAGCACCAGACCCGTCATCAGCAGCCCCGCGACCAGCATGGCGCCCACGCCGCCGCGCAGCCCCGAGCGGACCACGGCGAGCAGCGCGCGGACGCCGGTGACGGTCGCGCCGACCAGGAACAGGATCGACGCGAACCGCCACGGCAGCGGCAGCAGGGTGACCGCGACACCCGCGAGCAGCCACACGCCGAAGTGCCGCACGAGCCGCCCGACGCGGGCGAGCGCCTCGGGGGAGGGCGGCGGGGCGGCCGGGCCGGGGTGCGGGCGCGGCGGGTGCGGCCCGGGAGCGGGGTGCGGCGGCAGCGGGTGGCCGGGGCCGGACGGACCGGGGCCGGGCCCGGCGGG
>NZ_JAHVCI010000070.1:0-16902 GCF_019265565.1 Cellulomonas sp. PS-H5 | reverse complement strand
GGAGGTCGCGGGGGCCGCGGCGCGGGCCGGGGCCGACGGCACCCCCACGCTGCGCGACCGCGCCTCCGGCGTCGCCGCGGCCACCGCGGCCGCGCGCGCCGACCGTCCCGCGACCGGGACCCGCGGTGGCCCGCGCCCCTCCGCGGGAACAGCCGACCCCGCCGAGGCGTTGGGGCTGCTGCGCGAGGCGGCCGCCGGGCACACCGAGGTGTGGCTGGAGGTGGTCGGCTCGCGCGGCGCCCTGGAGCGGCGGCGGGTGCTGCCGGTCCGGGTCGACGGCGGACGGGTGCGCGTGGTGGACACCGCCCGGGACGCCGAGATCGTGGTCGCGGCCCACCGCGTCGCCGCGGTCACCCCGGTCGACGCGGCGGGTACCGAGCCGGCCGCCGACGACGACGCAGCAGCCGACCCCCGGAGGACGGACACCGCATGACCGACGGACCCCTGATCGTCCAGAGCGACAAGACCCTCCTGCTCGAGGTCGACCACGACCAGGCGGAGGCCTGCCGCCGCGCGATCGCCCCGTTCGCGGAGCTGGAGCGCGCCCCGGAGCACGTGCACACCTACCGGCTGACCCCGCTGGGCCTGTGGAACGCCCGGGCCGCCGGGCACGACGCCGAGCAGGTCGTCGACACGCTGCTGGAGTACTCGCGGTACCCGGTGCCGCACGCGCTGCTGGTCGACGTCGCCGAGACCATGTCCCGGTACGGGCGGCTGCAGCTCGTGGCGCACCCCGTGCACGGCCTGGTGCTGCACGCCCTCGACGCCGCCGTGATGGCCGAGGTGCTGCGGTCCAAGCGCACCGCCGGCCTGGTCGGCGAGCGGATCGACGAGCACGACGTCGTGGTGCACGCCTCCGAGCGCGGCACGCTCAAGCAGGCGCTGCTCAAGCTCGGCTGGCCCGCCGAGGACCTCGCGGGCTACGTCGACGGCGAGGCGCACCCGATCGACCTCGACACGTCCGGCGAGTCGAACGTCGGCACCGACGGCGCCCCGCGCCCGTGGCAGCTGCGGCCGTACCAGGCGGAGGCTGCGGACGGGTTCTGGCACGGCGGCTCCGGCGTCGTCGTCCTCCCCTGCGGCGCGGGCAAGACGCTCGTCGGCGCGGCCGCGATGGCCCGGTCCAAGACCACCACGCTGATCCTCGTCACCAACACCGTGTCCGCGCGGCAGTGGCGGGACGAGCTGATCCGGCGCACCTCGCTGACCCCGGACGAGATCGGCGAGTACTCGGGCTCCCGCAAGGAGATCCGGCCGGTCACGATCGCGACCTACCAGGTCCTCACGCTCAAGCGGAAGGGCATCTACCCGCACCTCGAGCTGCTCGACGCCCGCGACTGGGGCCTCATCGTCTACGACGAGGTGCACCTGCTGCCGGCGCCGATCTTCCGGATGACCGCCGACCTCCAGGCGCGCCGCCGCCTCGGCCTCACCGCCACCCTGGTGCGCGAGGACGGCCGCGAGGACGAGGTGTTCAGCCTGATCGGCCCCAAGCGGTACGACGCCCCGTGGAAGGACATCGAGGCGCAGGGCTACATCGCGCCCGCCGACTGCGTCGAGGTGCGCCTGACCCTGCCCGAGCGCGACCGGATGCTCTACGCGACCGCCGAGCCGGAGGACAAGTACCGCCTCGCGGCCAGCGCCCCGGGCAAGACCGAGGTGGTCAAGCGGCTCGTGGCGAAGCACCGCGGCGAGCCGCTGCTGGTCATCGGCCAGTACATCGACCAGCTCGAGGAGCTCGCCGCCGACATCGACGCCCCGGTCATCACCGGCGGGACGTCCGTGACCGAGCGGCAGCGGCTGTTCGACGCGTTCCGTGCCGGGGAGATCTCGACGCTCGTGGTGTCGAAGGTCGCGAACTTCTCGATCGACCTGCCGGAGGCGTCGGTCGCCATCCAGGTGTCGGGGTCGTTCGGCTCCCGCCAGGAGGAGGCCCAGCGCCTCGGCCGGCTGCTGCGCCCCAAGGGCGACGGCCGCACCGCGCACTTCTACGCGGTCGTCGCGCGGGACACCGTCGACCAGGACTTCGCGGCGCACCGGCAGCGGTTCCTCGCGGAGCAGGGGTACGCGTACCGGATCGTCGACGCGGAGGACCTGGAGCAGGCGACGGAGGAGCCGGCCTGACGCGCTGACGGGAACCCGGCGCGTGCGCCCCTCGTTGCGAGGGGTGCACGCCCTGAGAAAGGATCGTCGGGTGCCGTCGTCGTCCCGTGGCTGGTCAGCCGCCGTCCCGCTCCTCTCCGCGCTGCTCGCCGCCCCGCTGCTGGCCGGGGCCGCCCCGGCGGTGGCCGCCGCGCCGGCCGCGGTGCCCGCCGCGCCGCCGCTCGTCGCGGCCGACCCGCAGGCCCTGACCGGCGAGATCACCGACCAGGTCGGCGCGCTGTCGGGCGGCGACGAGGCGACCGTGCAGGCGGCGCTGGACCAGCTGTCGGACGAGACGCAGTACCAGCTGTACGTCGTGTACGTGGACGAGTTCAGCACCGAGCGCATCTCCTGGGTGGACCAGACCGCCGAGCTGACCGGCCTGGGCTCGAACGACCTCGTGCTCGCCGTCGCCACGGACCAGCGGTCCTACGTGCTCGCCCCGCAGGAGGTCCCCGGCCTGTCCGGCGGCGACCTGGACCGGATCGCCGCGGACGTCGAGGACCACCTGAGCGAGGACGACTGGGCCGGCGCCGCGGTGACCGCCGCCGACGGGGTGCGCGAGGCCGCGACCGGCGGGGGCGGCGGCTCCGCGCTGGGCTGGCTGTTCGTCGGCGGCCTGGTCGTGATCGCCGCGATCACCGCCGTCGCCTGGGCGTCGTCGCGCCGCCGCGCGTCCCGGCAGAAGATCGCCGCGGGCGCACCCGGCCGTTTCCCGGGCGGCCCGCAGGTCCCCGGCGGCCCGGCCGGCGAGCTCGCCGCGCTGCCGACCGCCGAGCTCGACCGTCGCTCGGCCTCCGCGCTGGTCGGCATCGACGACGCGCTGCGCGCCTCGGAGCAGGAGCTCGGCTTCGCGCAGGCGCAGTTCGGGCCGGACGCCACCCGCGAGTTCGAGCAGGTGCTCACCCGCGCCAAGGCGGACGTGACCGAGGCGTTCCGCCTGCGGCAGACCCTCGACGACGACGTCCCGGACACCGAGCCGCAGGTCCGGGAGACCGCGACCCGCATCCTGCACATGGTCGGCTCCGCATCCGCGGCGCTCGACGCCCAGAAGGACGCGTTCGACCGGCTCCGCGACGTCGAGTCCCGCGCCGGCGAGGCCCTGGACGCGCACGAGCGGACCGCGACGGAGCTGCGCGCCCGGGTCGAGGCGGCCCGCGCCACCCTGGGCACGCTCGCCGCGCAGTACCCCGCGGACGCGCTCACCTCGGTGCAGGGCAACCCGGACCAGGCGCTCGCGCTGCTGGCCGAGGTCGGCACCGCGATCGAGCAGGGGCGCGCGGCCGTCGCGGGCGGGGACCGCGGGGTGGCCGTCCGGTACGCCCGCGCCGCCGAGGAGGCGCTGGGCCAGGTCACGAAGCTCCTCGACGCCGTGGACCGCGCCGGCACCGAGCTCGCCACCATCGGCTCGCGCCTGGACGCGGCGATCGCGTCCATCTCCTCCGACGTCGACGACGCCCAGCGGCTCGCCCCGCGGCACCCGGAGGTGTCCGCCCGGGCCGAGGCCGCGCGCGCCGCGATCACCACCGGACGGGCCGCGCGCGCCGGCGACGGCGACCCGCTGGCCGCGCTCGCCGCGCTCACCGACGCCGAGGCCGCGATCGACCGGGCCCTCGCCCCGATGCGCGAGGCGCAGGACCGCGCGGGTCGCGCCCGCCAGCTGCTCGACCAGACGCTCGGCCGGGTCGACTCCGCGCTGCGCGGCACCACCGACTACATCGAGACCCGGCGCGGCGCCGTCGGCCCCGAGGCCCGCACCCGGCTGGCGGAGGCGGGCCGGATGTTCCGCGCCGCCGTCGACCAGCGGGACACCGACCCCGAGGCCGCGCTCGGCCAGGCGCAGCAGGCCGACCGGCTCGTGCGGGAGGCGCAACAGCTCGCCCAACGCGACGTCGACTGGTACGACCAGCAGCGGCGCGGCGGCCCGGGCAACCGCGGCGGCGGTGGCGGGCTGGGCGACATCGGGGGCATGGTGCTCGGCGGCATCCTCATCGACTCGATCCTGCGCGGCGGTGGCGGCGGCTGGGGCGGCGGCGGCGCGCACGGCGGCGGCTGGGGCGGCGGTGGCGGCGGCTTCGGCGGCGGCGGTCGCGGCGGCGGCTTCGGTGGCGGTGGCGGCTTCGGCGGCGGTGGCCGCGGGGGCGGTTTCTAGGACATGTTCGGCAGACGCAAGACACGAGAGAGGCACCAGGCGATGACCGAGAAGCAGAGCATCTTCGGCCGGATCACCCAGCTCGCGCGGGCGAACATCAACGCCCTGCTGGACCAGGCCGAGGACCCGCAGAAGATGCTGGACCAGCTCGTCCGGGACTACACGAACTCGATCGCCGAGGCCGAGAAGGCCATCGCGCAGACGATCGGCAACCTGCGCCTCGCCGAGCAGGACTACAACGAGGACGTCGCCGCGGCCCGCGAGTGGGGCAGCAAGGCCCTCGCCGCGTCCGCGCGCGCCGACCAGTACCGCCAGGCCGGCGACGCCACCAACGCCGACAAGTTCGACAACCTGGCCAAGGTCGCGCTCGGCAAGCAGATCGCGGCCGAGGGCGAGGTCCGCGACGCCGAGCCGCTGATCGCCTCGCAGCGCGAGACGGTCGACAAGCTCAAGTCCGGCCTGGCGCAGATGAAGGACAAGCTCGGCCAGCTCAAGCAGCGCCGCGACACCCTGGTGGCCCGGCAGAAGTCGGCCCAGGCGCAGCAGACCGTGCAGACCGCGATCTCGTCGATCAACGTGCTCGACCCGACCAGCGAGCTCGCCCGGTTCGAGGAGAAGGTGCGCCGCGAGGAGGCGCTCGCGATGGGCCAGGCCGAGATCGCCGCCTCCTCGCTCGACTCGCAGTTCGCCGAGCTCGAGGCCGACGGCGCGCAGATCGAGATCGAGGCCCGTCTCGCCGCGCTCAAGGGCGGCGGCCAGCCGCAGCAGCTCGGCAGCACCCCGGTGACGCCGCAGATCGAGGCCTGAGCCTCCCGCGCCCCGCACGCACGACGGCCCGGCACCCTCCTCGTAGGGGGTGCCGGGCCGTCGCGTCGTCCGGGGTCAGGCGGCGGTGCGCTCCACGGCGCGCACGGCCACCAGGCCGGCGAACGCCCGCGCGATCCGCGCGCCCTCGGCGCGCACGACCTCGTCCGCGGCCTTCACGGCCTCGGCGATCGCGGCCCGCTCCTCCGGCGCGTCGCCCGCGTCCGCGGACCAGGCGTCCATCAGCTCGGGCGAGGCCTCCGGGTGGAACTGCACGCCCCAGGCGGAGTCGCCGATCCGGAACGCCTGGTACGGGTAGACGCGCGAGGCGGCCAGCCAGGTGGCGTCCCGCGGCAGGTCGACGACCGCGTCCGCGTGCATGGTCGGCATCGGGGTGCTGCGGGTCCCGGCGCGCTCGGCGTCGGCCGCCAGCGTCCCGAGCAGCGGGTCGGCCGCCGCCTCGGGGCGCCAGCGCACGTCCACGACGCCGGCCTCGCGCCCGGGAGGGGCGGCGACGTCGACCCGGCCGCCGGTGGCGACCGCGAGCAGCTGGGCGCCCAGGCAGATGCCGAGCGTCGGCACGCCGGTGCGCGCGGCGTCGGCGAGCAGGGCGCGGGTCGCGGGGATGCCGGGCTCGTGCTCGTCGTGGGCGGACATGTTCCCGCCGAGGACGATCAGGCCGTCGAGGCGGTCGGCGTCGCCCGGATCCTCGCCCGTGTACGCGCGGACCAGGCGGACGTCCACCCCGTCGAGGTGGTCGGCGAACCGGTCGAGCGGCACCGCGGCGTCGAGCTGGACGACGGTCACGACGGGCGTCAGGGAACCGGTGGGAGAATCGGCTGCACTCACGGGGCGGTACCGTACCGCGAACCCGGCACGACCAGTTCGCTCCCAGGAATCCTCCAGGGTCCAGGGGCACACTGGGACCGTGACCGCAGCAGACCGCACCCCCGAGGCGACGCTCCTCGTCGTGGACGACGAGCCGAACATCCGCGAGCTCCTCGCCACCTCGCTGCGCTTCGCCGGCTTCGAGGTGCACGCGGCCGCCGACGGCGGCGCCGCGCTCCGCCTCGCCAAGCAGGTGCAGCCCGACCTGCTGGTGCTCGACGTCATGCTCCCCGACATGGACGGGTTCACCGTCACCCGGCGGCTGCGCGACAAGGGCCAGCACGTCCCGGTGCTGTTCCTCACCGCGCGCGACGACACCGCCGACAAGATCACCGGCCTGACCGTCGGCGGCGACGACTACGTCACCAAGCCGTTCAGCCTGGAGGAGGTCGTCGCGCGGATCCGGGCGATCCTGCGCCGCACCCAGGCCGAGGTCGCGTCCGCCAGCGTGCTGTCCTACGAGGACCTCGAGCTCGACGAGGACAGCCACGAGGTGCGCCGGGCCGGGCAGGTCGTCGACCTGTCCCCCACCGAGTTCAAGCTGCTGCGCTACCTGCTGCTCAACCCCGGCCGCGTGCTGTCCAAGGCGCAGATCCTCGACCACGTGTGGCAGTACGACTGGGGCGGCGACGCGAACATCGTCGAGTCGTACATCTCGTACCTGCGGCGCAAGGTCGACCAGGTCGAGCGGCCCGACGGCTCCAAGGTGGACGCCCTCATCCAGACGAAGCGCGGCGTGGGGTACATGCTGCGCCGCCCGAGCGGGTCGTGACGACGACGTCGGCGGAGCACGAGGCGCCGGAGGCTCTGGCGGACGAGGGACCGGACCGCACCCCCGGGCCGGTCGACGCCGTGACGCGGCGGGTCCGGGACACCTGGGCCCGCACGCCGCTGCTCGCGCGGCTGGTGGGCATCACGACCGCGCTGCTCGCGCTCGGGCTCTCGTTCGCCGGCGCGATCACGACCACGTCGCTGTCCGGCTTCCTGGTGGGGCAGGTCGACGACCGCATGCGGGTCCAGGGACTGGCGTTCCGGGAGAGCGTCATCAAGGCCTACGAGCAGTACGGCACCGTCGACGGGCTCACCTATCCCACCTGGGGCGAGCGCGACTACGCGCTGGCCGTGTCGATGCTCGGCGGCGGCTCGACCTTCCCCCCGGACGACTCGACGGTCGAGCGGTCGGGGACGCCGCACCTGCCGCGGGTCGACCTCGACCGGATCCAGGGCACGACCTTCTCGACGGTGACCAGCACGGTGCGCGGCGCGACCTGGCGGGTCGTCGTCACCCCGATCTCCCCCAACGGCACCGCCGTCGGGTACGTGGCGTACGCGGAGCCCCTGACCGACGTGCAGGGCACGGTCCGGCAGGCCGCGTTCCTGCTGTGGACCTCCGCCGTGGCGATCCTGGTCATCGGCGCCGTCGTCGCCACCTGGGCGGTGCGCCGCTCGCTGCGCGGGCTGCGCGAGATCGAGGGCACGGCCGCGCAGATCGCCGCCGGCGACCTGTCGCAGCGCGTCCCGCCCGCCCCGGAGACCACCGAGGTCGGCCGGCTCGGCGCCGCGCTGAACTCGATGCTCGCCCAGATCGAGACCGCCTTCGACGCCCGCACCCGGTCGGAGGAGCGCATGCGCCGGTTCGTCGCCGACGCCTCGCACGAGCTGCGCACCCCGCTGGCGGCGATCCGCGGCTACGGCGAGCTCTACCGGATGGGCGCGCTGACCGAGAAGGACCAGGTCGACGACACGATGCGGCGGATCGAGCAGTCGGCGACCCGGATGGGCGGGCTGGTCGAGGACCTGCTGGCGCTCGCCAGGCTGGACGCCGACCGGCCCGGCCGCACGGAGCCGGTCGACCTCGCGGTGCTCGCGACCGACGCCGCGCACGACCTCCGGGCGATCGACCCGACGCGTGAGGTGCGGGTGGGTCCGCTGCCCGACGCGGCGGCCCCGGGCCCCGCCGGCGCCCCGCCCGCCACGGTCGTCCCCGGCGACGAGGCGCGGCTGCGCCAGGTCGTCGCGAACCTGGTCGGCAACGTCGCCCGGCACACCCCCGCCGGCACGCCCGCCGAGCTCGGCGTGGGCCGCGTCGGCGACCGCGTCGTCCTCGAGGTCCGCGACCACGGCCCCGGCATCGCCCCCGAGCACGCCGCGCGGGTGTTCGAGCGGTTCTACCGGGTGGACGCCAGCCGCACCCGCGAGGGCGACGGCACCGGCGGCGGCGCGGGCCTCGGGATGGCGATCGTCGCGGCGATCGTCGAGGCGCACCACGGCGACGTCTCGATCGCGCAGACCCCCGGCGGCGGGGCGACGATCCGGGTCTCGCTCCCCGCGACGAGCGGGCGACCGGGTGGGACGGCGCCCACCGACCAGCCCGAGGACCACCCGGTCGGCTGACGGCGCCGGCGTGGCGGAACCCCGTCCGGATGGGTCTACGATGGCGCGTCCGAGCAGGGTCGTCTGTCGCAGTGAGGCTGTTCCCATGGGCGTCTACGACGCGCCACAGTGGCTGTTGTCCGCGTTCGTCCGCAGCGCGAAGGGGGCGGGAGCGACCGCACCCGAGGACGCGATCCGGGCGGTCGGCTCGGACCTCGTGGAGCGGTGGACCGGCCCGGGCCGGACGTACCACAACCTCCGGCACCTGACCGACGTGCTGGCCCGGGTGGACGAGCTCGCCGAGGAGACGCACGAGCCGGACCTGGTCCGGCTGGCCGCCTGGTACCACGGCGCCGTGTTCGACGGCCGGCAGGTCGCGGCGTACGCGAACCGCGGCGGCGAGGACGAGGTCGCCTCGGCCCGGCTGGCGCGCGAGCAGCTCACCGACCTCGGCGTCCCCGCCGAGCGCGTCGAGCGCGTGCACCAGATGGTGATCGCCCTGGTGCGGCACGTCGCCGACCCGACCGACTTCGACTGCGCGGTGCTGTGCGACGCCGACCTGGCGATGCTGGCCGCCGAGCCGCAGCGCTACAAGGCGTACCTGCACGACGTGCGCGAGGAGTACGCCGACATCCCGGTGCAGGACTACCTGCGCGCCCGGGAGCGGATCGTGCGCAAGCTGCTCAAGCGGCCCAGCCTGTTCGTCAGTCCGCTGGGCGCGGCGTGGGAGGAGCCCGCGCGGCAGAACCTCGGCGCCGAGCTGCACAAGCTGGAGAAGGTGCTGGCGGAGCTCGACGCGGCGGGCGACGCCGCGGGCGAGGGCTCCGCGCCCGCGCCGACCGAGCCGCCCGGCCCGTCCGACGCGCCCGGAACGGTGCGGCCCGGCCGCCCGGCCGATGAGCGGCACCCCGTCCGGCCCGGGGCGTGACGGTCCTCGTCGACCCGCCGCTCTGGCCCCGGCACGGCCGGTCCTGGTCGCACCTCGTGAGCGACTCCTCGCTGGCCGAGCTGCACGCGTTCGCCGAGCGCGCCGGCCTCCCCCGCCGCGCGTTCGACCTGGACCACTACGACGTCCCGGACGAGATGCACGCGGACCTCGTGGCGCTGGGCGCGGTCCCGGTGTCGGCCGGCGAGCTCATCCGCCGCCTGCGCGCGAGCGGCCTGCGCATCCCGGCCCACGCCCGCCCGCGCCACACGCACTGACCCCGCGCGCCGCGCTGATCCGCCCGCGCCCGATCGCCACGGCCTGCGCACCTCGCCGACGCGCGCCCCCTTCGCCGACTCTCCACTCCGCGACTGCGCGCGACCCGTCGCACACAGTCCGACTCTGCAGGTTCGCCGAGATGGCAACTCTCGGCTGTGCGGGTGCGGGTCGGCACAGCCGAGAGTTGCCGTCTCGGCGGGGTGGCGGCGCGCGGCGCGGGGGCGCGGGCGCGGCGCGCGGGGTGCGGACGCAGGACGGGCCGGTCACCCCCGTGGGGTGACCGGCCCGTTCAGGCGCGGTGCGGAGCGCTCACGCGCCCCGCTGCGGCGGGACTCAGAAGTCCATGCCGCCCATGCCGCCGGCGTCCGGGGCGGCCGGAGCGGCCTTCTCCGGCTTGTCGGCGACGACCGCCTCGGTGGTGAGGAACAGCGCCGCGATGGACGACGCGTTCTGCAGCGCGGAGCGCGTGACCTTGACCGGGTCGTTGACGCCCGCGGCCAGCAGGTCCTCGTACTCGCCGGTCGCGGCGTTCAGGCCCTGGCCGGCGGGGAGGTTGCGCACCTTCTCCGCCACGACGCCGCCCTCGAGGCCCGCGTTCACGGCGATCTGCTTGAGCGGGGCGTCGATCGCGACCTTCACGATGTTCGCGCCGGTCGCCTCGTCACCGACGAGCTCGAGCTTCTCGAACGCCACGGCACCGGCCTGGATGAGCGCCACGCCACCACCGGCGACGATGCCCTCCTCGACGGCCGCCTTCGCGTTGCGCACGGCGTCCTCGATGCGGTGCTTGCGCTCCTTGAGCTCGACCTCGGTCGCCGCGCCGGCCTTGATGACGGCCACGCCGCCGGCCAGCTTGGCGAGGCGCTCCTGGAGCTTCTCGCGGTCGTAGTCCGAGTCCGAGTTCTCGATCTCGGCGCGGATCTGGTTGACGCGGCCCTGGATCTGGGCGGCGTCGCCGGAGCCCTCGACGATGGTGGTCTCGTCCTTGGTGACGACGATCTTGCGCGCCTGGCCGAGGACCTCGAGGCCCACGGTGTCGAGCTTCAGACCGACGGTCTCGGAGACGACCTGGCCACCGGTGAGGATCGCCATGTCCTGCAGCATCGCCTTGCGGCGGTCGCCGAAGCCCGGGGCCTTGACGGAGACCGACTTGAAGGTGCCGCGGATCTTGTTGACGACGAGCGTGGCCAGGGCCTCGCCCTCGACGTCCTCGGCGACGATGAACAGCGGCTTGCCGGACTGGATGACCTTCTCCAGCAGCGGCAGCAGGTCCTTGACGTTCGAGATCTTCGACTCGACGAGCAGCACGTAGGCGTCCTCGAGGACGGCCTCCTGGCGCTCCGGGTCGGTCACGAAGTACGCCGACAGGAAGCCCTTGTCGAAGCGCATGCCCTCCGTGAGCTCGAGCTCCAGGCCGAGGGCGTTGGACTCCTCGACCGTGATGACGCCCTCCTTGCCCACCTTGTCGAGGGCCTCGGCGATGAGCTCGCCGATGGCGGTGTCGCCGGCGGAGATGGACGCGGTGGCGGCGATCTCCTCCTTGGTCTCGATCTCCTTCGCCTGCTCCAGCAGGGCGGCGGTGACGGCCTCGACGGCCTGCTCGATGCCGCGCTTGAGGGCGATCGGGTTGGCGCCGGCCGCGACGTTGCGCAGGCCCTCGCGCACGAGCGCCTGGGCGAGCACGGTGGCGGTGGTGGTGCCGTCGCCCGCGACGTCGTCCGTCTTCTTGGCGACCTCCTTGACGAGCTCCGCACCGATCTTCTCGTACGGGTCCTCGAGCTCGATCTCCTTGGCGATGGAGACACCGTCGTTGGTGATCGTGGGGGCGCCCCACTTCTTGTCCAGGACGACGTTGCGGCCCTTGGGGCCGAGGGTGACCTTGACGGTGTCGGCGAGGGTGTTGAGACCCCGCTCGATGCCGCGACGGGCCTCCTCGTTGAAGGCAATGATCTTGGCCATGGGGCTATCGATCCTTCACTCTGGCTCGTGGTTCGGCCGGTCGGTGCCCGCGACGGACGGCCGCGCCGGCCCGGCGGTCATGTCCCGTCGGGCGGCGGACCTCACCGGGTCGGCCTGGGTTGTCATTCTGTCACTCTCGACCCGAGAGTGCTAAGCACATGGTTAGCACTCGACCCCATCGAGTGCAAGGCGCTCCGCCCTCGGCGGACAGCCGCCCGCCGGACCCGCGGCCGCCCCCGGCGCCCGGCCGGATAGCCTGCCGGGCATGCACCGCCGCCCCCTCGTCGCCGCCGTCGTGCTGGCGGCCCTCGCGGCGGGGCTGGTCGCCTGGGGCGCGACCGGCCCGCGCACCCGCACGATCGACCTGTACAGCGAGGGCGTCGTCGCGACTCCGGCCGGCCCGGAGCTCGTCCCGGCCGGCAGGCAGCCGCTGCTGCACGAGGGCACCCGCGTCGAGGTCGACCCCGCGACGACCGCCGACGACGACCTCGCCGCCGAGCAGCGCGCGTGGCTCGCCGCGGGGACGGTCCCCGGCGCGGACGGGCCGTACGCCGGCATGGTCACCGACGCGCTGCTGGACCTGCGCACGCTCGTGCAGGACGGCGGTGCCGCCGTCGCGGCCTGGACGCCGTACTGGCGGTACGTGTGGCCGCGGGACGCGTCGTTCGTGGCCGTCGCCCTGGCCCGGACGGGCCACCTGGCCGACGCGCGCGAGGTCCTGGGCTTCCTGACCCGCGTGCAGGCCGCGGACGGGTCCTTCGAGGCCCGGTACCTGCCCGACGGCTCCGGGGCCGTGCCGGACGACCGGGCGCCGCAGACGGACGGCACCGGCTGGTCGCTGTGGGCGGCGGGCCAGGTGGTGGCCGCCGCGCCCGGGGCGGAGCAGGCGGCGGTGGCGGCCGAGCTCGCGCCGCTGGTCCGCCGGGGCGCCGCCCACGCGGTCGCGCTGGTCGCGGGCGACGGGCTGCCGCCGGCGTCGCCGGACTACTGGGAGGTCGCCGAGGACGAGCTGACCCTCGGCACGGTGGCACCCCTCCTGGCCGGGCTGGAGGCCGCGGGGCCGGTGCTCGACCTGCTGGGCGACGTCGCCGCCGCGCAGGACGCGCGCGACGCCGCGGAGCGGACCCGGGCCGCGGTCGAGCGGGAGTTCGGCGACGACTCGGGCTACGGCCGGTACGCGAGCGGCAGCGTGGCCGACGCGGCGAGCGCGTTCGTGCTGCCGCCGTTCCAGCCGACGGCGCTCGCCGGGGCGGAGGACGCCTGGCGGGCGTCGGCGGCCGCGATGGCGCGACCCGCGGGCGGGCTGGCCCCGGGCGCGGGCTGGCGGCAGGACGGCATCTCGTGGACGCCGCAGACGTCGCTCTACGCGCTGACCGCGGCCGTCACCGGCGACGACGCCCAGGCGCACGAGCGGCTCACCTGGCTGGACGCGCACCGCACCGCGATGGGTGCGCTGCCGGAGAAGGTGCTCGCGGACGGGTCGCCCGCGGCCGTCGCCCCGCTCGCCTGGACCGCGGCGTGCGTGGTCCTCGCGGTGGCGGCGCTCGACGGCTGACGCCACGCGCGCCGGCAGACGGGCGCGGGACCGGGGCGCCGTGCCCCGGTCCCGCGGCGGCGCCTCAGGGCGCGGACCGGCTCAGAGCGGGCGGACCTGCTCGGCCTGCGGGCCCTTGGTGCCCTGCCCGACCTCGAACTCCACCGACTGCCCCTCCTCGAGGCTGCGGTACCCGTTGGTCTGGATGGCGCTGAAGTGGACGAACAGGTCCTGGCCGCCGTCGGCCGGGGTGATGAACCCGTAGCCCTTCTCGGCGTTGAACCACTTGACGGTTCCCTGCGGCATGCGTGCTCCTGAAGAAGGCGTGATCGGTGCGACGCAGGGGCCGTGGCCTCCCCCGGTTCTGGAGAGCGGTCACCGCGACGCGGCCGAGACTAGCCCCGCCCCCCGACGTGCGGAAGGGGTCAGCGCCCGAAGTCCGCCAGCAGGAGGACGACGACGCCCTCGGGCGCGGTCCCCGCGTCCTCGACCACGTTCGCGATGCCGAGCGAGTCCGCGACCTGCTGCGCCGTCGGCGCGAGGTCGGCGCTGCCGTAGAACACCGTCGTCTGCTGCAGCCCGCCGGCGTTGCCGTTGCCGGTCGTGACGGCGGTGAACCCGGCGTCCTCGAGGTCGCCCGCGGCACCGGCCGCGAGGCCCGAGCGGTTCGACGCGTTGAGCACCCGCACGTCCGTGGTGAGGTCGGCCGTGGGGGCCGGCTCCTCCTCGACGGGCGGCTCCTCGGTCTCGACCGGGGCCTCGGCACCCGGGTCCTCGGTCTGCGGGGTCTCCTCCGCGGGGGCGGACGACTCCGGCTCGCTCGGCGCCGCGGCGGCGGGCTCCGTCGAGTCGCCGAACCCCGGCAGGCGCCCGTCCCAGGACGACGCCCACACGACGAGGCCGACCGTGACGGCGGGCACCAGGACGACCACCGCGACGAACGGCCACCACCGGCTCCACCAGGTGCGGGGTGCGCGGTGCACGCCGATCGGCGCGTCGGGCGCCGGCTCGGCGTCGAACTCGTCCTCGGGGTACCGGTCGCTCGCCTTGGTCACGGCGGACAGGCTAACGGCTCGGCCTGTCCACCCCGGCACGCGCCGCGCGCCGCGGTGCCGGTCAGCGGCCGGTCAGCGCCCGGTCGCGGGCCGGCCGGCGGCGGCTCAGGCGTCGGTGCCGAGCCGGCGGGCGCTGCGGGCGCGCTGCCGGGTGGACCGCATCCGGCGGAGCCGCTTGACCAGCATCGGGTCGTGCGCGAGCGCGGCGGGCGCGTCGATCAGGGCGTTGAGCACCTGGTAGTACCGGGTCGCCGACATGTCGAACAGCTCGCGGATCGCCTGCTCCTTGGCGCCGGCGTACTTCCACCACTGGCGCTCGAAGGCGAGGACCTCGCGGTCGCGCTCGGACAGCCCGGTCGCCGCGTCGTCCGCGCCGCCCTCGACCGCCACCAGGGCGGGCCGGTCGGCCGTGCGCTCCGCCGTCGCGTCCATCGGTGCCCCTTCCTCCCGCTCGCCCGTCGTCCGTCGTGCGCGCCATCGTACGGCCGGAATCACAGGCGTGTCATTCCTCCGGGACCGTGCCGGCGGCCCCCGCGGGTGGTGGCCCGGCACCGGTGGGCGCCCGCCGGGGTCCGCTAGCCTCGGGCCCCGTGACGCCCGCACCCCTGTCCGAGCTGGTGGCCCCCGACTGGGCGGAGGCGCTCGCCCCGGTCGAGCCCCTGGTGCACGCCGCCGGGGAGTTCCTGCGGGCGGAGGCCGCCGCGGGCCGCGACTACCTGCCTGCCGGGCCGGACGTGCTGCGCGCCTTCACCCGGCCGCTGGCCGACGTGCGCGTGCTCGTCGTCGGGCAGGACCCCTACCCCACGCCCGGGCACCCCATGGGGCTGTCGTTCTCCGTCCAGCCCGACGTGCGCCCCGTGCCGCGGTCGCTCGCCAACATCTTCACCGAGCTGCGCGCCGACCTCGGCGTGCCGCAGCCGAGCACCGGCGACCTGTCGCCCTGGGCGGACCGCGGCGTCATGCTGCTCAACCGCGTGCTGACCGTCCGGCCCGGCGAGCCCGCCTCGCACCGCGGCCGCGGCTGGGAGGCCGTCACCGACCGGGCGATCGCGGCCCTGGTCGCCCGGGGCGGGCCGCTGGTGGCCGTGCTGTGGGGCCGGGACGCGCAGTCGCTGGCCCCCGCGCTCGGGGACGTCCCGGTGGTCGCGAGCCCGCACCCCAGCCCGCTGTCGGCGAGCCGCGGGTTCTTCGGCTCCCGCCCGTTCTCGCGCGTGAACGCGCTGCTCGCCGAGCAGGGCGCGGACCCCGTCGACTGGTCGCTGCCCTGACGCCTCCCGAGGATCTCCCTGGAACCCCGGGCCGCGACGGGGGCACACTGCGGGGGTGACGACGCACGAGGGGGCCGGGGCGACGGCCCCGACGCAGGACAGCACGCAGCACCGCAGCACGCCGGACGGCACGGCGCCCGACCCGGCCGGCGCCCCGCCGTGGCGGCGGTACGTCGCGGTGGGCGACTCGTTCACCGAGGGCCTGTGGGACACCCCGCACGGCGAGGACGGGCCGGTGCGCGGCTGGGCCGACGTGCTCGCCGGGCTGCTGTCCGAGCGCCGGCGGGCCGCCGGTGCCGAGCCGCTGCAGTACGCGAACCTCGCGATCCGCGGCCGGCTGCTGCGCCCGATCGTCGTCGACCAGGTGCCCGAGGCGCTGGCCATGGAGCCCGACCTGGTCAGCCTCGTGGGCGGCGGCAACGACATCCTGCGGCCGACCGCCGACCCCGACCGGCTGGCGCACGGGCTGGAGCAGGCCGTCGCCCGGATCCGCGCGACCGGCGCCGACGTGCTGCTCGCGACCGGCTTCGACGCGTCCGGCTCGCCGATCGTCTCCACCACCCGCCCGCGGGTCGGCGTCTACAACGCACACATCTGGTCGATCGCGCGGCGGCACGGCGCGCACGTGCTCGACCTGTGGGGCATGCGGCACCTGCACGACATCCGGATGTGGGCGCCGGACCGGATCCACCTGACCTCGGAGGCGCACGCCCGCGTCGCGCAGGGGGCGCTGGTCGCGCTCGGGCTCGCGCCCGACGACCCGGGCTGGGACTCCCCGCTCACGCCGCTCCCCCGGCCGTCCCGCGCCGTGCAGGCGCGCCAGGACGCCCGGTGGCTGCGGCTGTACGCCTACCCGTGGGCGACCCGGCGGCTGCGCGGCACGTCGTCCGGCGACACCCGGCGGGCGAAGCTGCCGACGCTGACCGAGGTCTGAGGCCGGGCGCCGACCCGCGCACCGTCAGCCGGCGGGCAGCAGCCCCGTACCGGGTCCGGCGTCGCCGTCCGTGACCAGCGCGAGCGACACCCCGCCCAGCTGCTCGACCGGCACCGGCTCGCCCGGCACCCGCACGGTGGTCGTCGGCGCCGTCACCGGCGCGCGCGACTCCGCGAGCGCGGCGTCGTCCGCCCCGTGCAGCGTGACGGCGACCTCCCGCCCGGCGCAGTCGTCCGGCACGTCCGAGAGCGACGTCGCGACGACGCCGTAGCCGCCGAGGCCCGGGACGTAGTCGACGTCGTAGTCCACCGAGATCCGGCTGACCACGCACGCGCCCGCGGGCGCGTCGTCGCCGCCCTCCCAGGTCATCGCGCGCGCCATCGAGACGGCGAGGCCGGCGCAGCCCAGCCACGCCAGCGTGACCCCCGCCGCGCGGCGGGCCCGGACGTGCTCGTGCGCCATCGGCGCCCCCTCCGTGGACGTGCCCCGGTCGATCCGTCGACCTGTGGCGCCCCCATCGTCGGGCGGGGCGCGCGGTTGAGCATCCGGAGCGGCGCGCCACCCGGACGGGCGAACGCGGCGCGCGCCG